>CAMLRE010000405.1 GCA_946482355.1 uncultured Bdellovibrio sp. | reverse complement strand
CTGATGCGGCTCCTACTGAAGAATAGAGTACAATTTATGAAAATCTTTTTACTAGTAACAACGCTACTTCTTGGCTCTTCAATGACTTTCGCCCAAAAGAAAGCAAAGCCCACGCCGGAAAGTGGAGAAATGATCATTGGTAATTTCACCTATGCTTGGCGTGCTTCAGAGGAAGCGCGTCTTGCCTCTGTGAAAATAACTTGTCCAAACAAAAAAGATTCAACAGCTTTTAATCTTGAACTTAATAGACCCGTCTCTTTTGATTTAAAATGCAGTAATGGTGACTTCACTAAAGGTGAGTTTAAATTAGTTGATATGATCTTCTCAGGCCTAGTTAAATACGGCATCTTTATGGATGCTTACTATGGCGATAGCCAAGGTACGGCCTTTGACATGCATTTTGAAGGTATGATGGCCGCGTGGACTTACGAACCTGAACCGCCTACTCCGCCTACGCCCCCTCCTGTGCCAGATAAAAATAACACTTGGGGTGTTAAATTTGAACAAAAGCGTGTTGACGATTTTAGACAAGAATTTAAATAATTCGCAATTTATGGAACATTTAAGTTAGATTTTTATAAATCTTAACAAAACTCTGACCTAGAATATTGGATCTTGTGTTATCTACTTCCTACCAAACCAAATAGGGAGTTTTATGAAAGCTTTAATCGCTGCCGTTATTCTATTAACTACTTTTAATGTATTTGCTGGCCCAGAAGACCATATCGCCAACCAAACATGCTATAGACTAAATCCAAAGCAAGCTGCTCTTGCGAATAACAATATTCCCCAACAAATTTGCTTAGAGACTTTAACTGTAAATACTGATGGCACTGAGATCAGAGCTTACAGCTATTTTACACCTAATTTATTCAACAATTTAAAATTAACTTACCACGCTAGAAGAAATGAAAACGGTTTTTCTTTTAGATCAGAAAATATCTTAGTTGATCAATGGGAATCAGGCTGCGGCGATGGTGAACGCGTAGTTTTATCTATCAAAGGCCAAACTGATAACGACGGCGTTGCTAGTGTTGAATACTTAGATGTTAAAGTATCTCAAGAACTTACTAATGATGTTTGTCATTCTCAGCCGCAAGAAACTGTTTTCACTTACGACATTTACTAATCTACGAGTCAAAAATCCCGCGAAGTGCTCTTCTGAACTGCTCTTCGCGGTGAGTTCTGTACCAAAATACCCGTTGTAAAAATCTAAAATCTCCATACATTCATTTGCTCTTTTCAAACAAAAATCATTGCGAAACGTTCGCAAGAAATGGAGCATTTATGTTTTTAGTTACATTGTTTTGTTCGTTATTTTTATCTCACGCCAATGCAGCCACCGGAGAAACTTTTAAGGTTGATGCGAAATACACGCGACCTGGTTTTTACGATGCTGGTTTTGACGTGAAGTTAAGTTCTATTGCCGATCGTGTAAGTTACACTGTTGAAGTTAAAACTGAACTTCAACAAGTGGTTACAAATATTTTATCTATTGAAGATGGCATAACTTCTTACCACGAAGATATGCAGCCTGATTTTACGATTGGTGATTGCCATGGAATTCAAACTGCCGTTGGTCAATACGAAGCGTTTAAATTAAACGAAGCTCCTGCTGGACAAGCTGTGATTGTGCGTGAGCCTGTGCAAGATCCAAATATGCCGAAACCTCCAGGAACTCCGGGTGCAGCCCCTGGCTTTCCGCAGGGAAGACCTTATTACAAAATTGCAACAGTATTAACAGGCGTTGAACATTTGCGTGGTTGGAATTTTTCTTTCGACAATGCAGCGTGTACTTTACCGAACATTCCTGAAAGAGACGGAGCGCAAGTTCAAACTTCTCTTGAGTTTAACAGTAAAGATTTAAAGACAACGGGTTCTTCGATTGTTGTTGATAAAACTGAAAACGGCTTTGGCTGGGTCTTTACGATTACTCGCTTACCGTTGAATTAGCTATTCCAGTATTTACGTAAATTCTTATGGCGATGATTAAAGAAAAATTTAATCGTCGCCGCTGATACTGTTTTCAGATAGCGTGACTCAAAAGTTAATTCATCGATCACAAGCGTATAACCCTGTTCAGCTGGCACTACTTTTCTTTCGTGGCGCCAATATTTCATTGAGCCCATATTTGATTCTTCAACAAAACCTTTTCCTGGATCTAAACTTTTAAGGCGTAAATCAGTAAAATCAATCGGTAAGATTCCACCAAGTAAAATCCAGCTGCGAAACAAAATTTTATCGGCTTTTACAAAGATATCATCCAACGTTTTAATATCTTTCGGTGCGGTCATTGTAAAAATCGGCTTCATTTCAGATGTTAATCCTTCAACCGAAGTAATACGTTGCCACACTTGCTCAGGTGTTGCTTTAAGCTTTGATTCAAACTTTAACGAGATCATGCCCCTTATTGTTACCTTTGTGCTAGTGAAAGTCTAATCCTTACCTAGCGGCCCTAGGCCCTTCTGATATACTTAAAACATCAAACAGGAGGAATTTATGGACAACACTGTATTAACTGTATTTGCTGGTGGAGTAATTGTGTTCTGCGCGGCTACTCTTGTGTACTTAGCGCTTCTTTTCTTTTTCCCAGAATGGGTCGGCGTTACTGGTAAAGTAGCTCTAGAAGCTGAAAAATCTCACACTCAAGGATCAAGTTCAGAAGAAACTGGCTTTGGTAAGCACTTAAGCTAAGACATTGGTCTCGTAAATAAAATTTTATATTTCATAATCTCTTTATAATCCCTACTGAATACTTAAAAACGAGTCCCCGATATGAATTGCTCGGAGACTTGTTATGTATCATAAAATATTTTTAACCGGCTTTCTTTTTTCGTTTTCTGCTGCAGCAGACACGCTGAC
>CAMLRE010000404.1 GCA_946482355.1 uncultured Bdellovibrio sp. | reverse complement strand
GCTTCATCTTTACCAGCTAACATGAATTGTAAGATCGCCATTTGCGCTGTCGCATCTTGCATCGCTACGCGGTCTGGTCTTAAAAGTAAGAATGAAGAACCACGGTTGATTTCTTGATTTTGTGGATCATCTAAGTGACCGTAAATAATTTTTTCAGCTAAAGTTAATGAACGGTTTAAACGTTTTCTGATAACTTCAGTTTTTTCGCGTGTTGTTTGGTAAACTTTTTTAACCATTTCTGGTGTTGTTTCGATTTTAGCCATACGGGCATCCTTTCGATGGGGTTTTCAATACGTTTTCATTCTCGGCCAATTCCTACCTTGAAAAAATTGAATAATAGGAATATAATTAATTCCACATAGGAATATATTTACTGATGCCAGAATGGAATCAGCCAAAGGTCGGAGTATAAATTGCCATGCTAGAAGGTATCGAAGCCCTAATTGCCCTAGAAAGAACCGGAACAATCAGCGAAGCTGCTGCTCAGTTACGCTTAACTCAGTCTGCGGTCACAAAACGCCTACAAGCTCTGCAAAATGAGGTTAGTTTTAAGCTGATTGAACCCGATGGAAGACGAGTCAAATTGACTCAACAGGCACAAGACTTTCTTCTACGCGCAAGGCCACTGGTCACCGAGCTTAAAAGTTTAAAGCAGCTAAAACCCGAAAATGGGATTACGCGCTATTCAATTGCCCTAGCCGATTCGATTGCGGCTACCTGGGGCCCGAAGTTAATCAAGCAAGCTAGCCGTAAAATAAAAAATATTGAGTTCGATCTGCACGTTCACAGATCAACACTTGTTGAAGAAAACGTAAAGCTTGGCCGTTACGATTTAGGATTATGTATCTCTCTTTCAACCGCCAGCGCGGGAAACTTATTTTCTACCCGCATCACCGAAGAACCTCTGGTTTTTGTCTACAACAAATTTGATGAAGATGCCGCCGCTGAAACCAGCAAAGTCATCACGATTGAGAAAAACTCCGGTACCTGGAGAAATATGGAAGATCGTCTTTTACGAAATTCAAAAGTAAAATCCGCTGACTTTGTCTATGTCGAATCTTTTGCAGCGATTTCACAGATGGTAAAAGAAGGATTTGGTAATGGGATTATTCCGCTGGGCTTAGCCCAGCATTTAAATATTCCGAAAAAAGGATTTACTGCGTTTTCACCTGCGATTTCGCGTGAAATTAAATTAATCTCTAGAAAAAGCATTGCCACTCAAGACCCCATTCAAGAATTTACTAAACAATTAACTGAATTAAGTCAGAATATCTTTTAGATGAAAAAATTAATTCCAGCACAAATCGCTTTAAGAAAAGTAGCTAAGACTAAAAATGTTGAAGCTTTAAAATATTTTTTCAAAACTGGCCCCGGCGAATACGGTGAAGGCGATGAATTTATCGGAGTCAGTGTTCCGACTAATCGCCATGTGGCTTTAAAGTTTTTAGCCATCAGTGATAAAGATTTATCTATTTTACTTCACAGCCCGGTTCATGAAGATCGCGCCTTAGCCTTACATATTCTCGTAGAAAAATACCGCAAGACAAAAGATCTCAAGACTCGTAAAACCATCGTGAATTTTTACTTAAAGCACAAAAAATTTGTGAACAATTGGGATTTAGTAGATATGTCTTGCTATAAAATCTTAGGTCACTACTGCAATCTGGTTAAAGACAATAGTTTGTTAATTAAACTTTCAAATTCAAAAGCTCACTGGGATAAACGCATCGCGGTGGTTGGCACAATGGCTTTAATCCGCGAGCGTGATCTTGACCTTACATTTCAATTTGCTGAAAAATTCTTAAATGAAAAAGAAGATCTGATGCACAAAGCTTCGGGTTGGTTGTTACGCGAAGCGGGCAAAAAAGATAAAAAACGTTTGTTAAATTTCATTGAACGCTTCGGTCAAAAAATGCCACGCACGATGCTTCGTTACTCTATCGAAAAATTAGATCCAGATCACCGTAAGAAAATTTTATTAGCCACGAAAACTAAATAATTTTTTTCATGTTAAGTCGCTGTTAAAATATTTAATAAACTGAAAAAGCGCTCCACAAACCGCGAGTGAGATCTTACGTCACCCCGTTGACAGTATTTCAAATGTTTCGCTAGATAAGCTCCTCAAAACAAAAAGGAGTTCTCATGAAAACAATTATTCTTTCTCTAGCAGTTCTTGCAACTACACCAGCAATGGCTTTTGTTGATGTTCCGACATTTCCAACTGAAAGCGGCTGGGCAAAAGCAATGACGCAAAAAGCATGTCACGTTAAGTTTTCTAAATCAGCTGTTGGCACAATCCAAAAACACAATGACGGTTCTGTAACTTACACAGTTTACAATAAACACGGCCAAGTTATCGCAATGGCAGCGGCTTCTTCTGAGTTTATCGGCGCAGAAAAAGTTTGTTTACAAGTTAATAACTAATCCTCACAACGGGATCTGTTTTACACAAGCAGATCCCGCCTCCGCCTTTCAAAACAGCAAATTATTAATTAGCTTTCAATTAATATTCGACTGGTTTTCTTTTATTTCACGAAAGCGATTTCAAATAGGAATTTACCCGGTTTGGTCGCATGTTTTTGTTCATCCAAAAACATTAACCCTTTTTAAGGAGATCTTTCGTGAAAAAATTCATCCTAGTTGCTTTAACTTTAGCTGCTGTATCTGTAAAAGCTGACGTATTTGCTGACTACCAAGTTGTAGGTCAACAAGCTTTAGCTATGTCTAAAAACACTGAAACTAAAACTGAAGATTTCGTTAACAAAATTAAAGAATTAACGACTTTAGGTTACCAAATTATGGATTTATACCAAGTTAAGTACACTGACTGTGTTGAACAATACGCTCAATTAAAATCAATGGACGC
>CAMLRE010000403.1 GCA_946482355.1 uncultured Bdellovibrio sp. | reverse complement strand
TAGCCGTATCGAACATGATTTCTTTAGCCGTTGTAGGCTTATCAAGTTTTGTTGCCGTCGTATGGATTTTAATAATTTCGTCTAAAGACTTTTGATAAAAATCCCAAGAAAGTTCTTGATTAGCTGATTCCCAAAATTTTCTTTCTAAAGTTAGATCGCCTAAATCTTCTAAAAGAAGCATACCGACTTCAGCGCCGATTTTTTTAATTTTAGGAACATTCACGCCGGCGGCTTCAAAATGGCGAAGAACACTGATGAAAGGGTATTTATCCGGATCGAAGGGTTCCCAAGACATTAACACGTAAGTGTCTTGTTCGTAGATAACACGATAGTACTTACGGGCCGAAGCATCGCCCGCAAGTTGATAAACTTTGTATAATGAGTTTTTAAAATAGTCTTGTAGAAACTGATCGATTTGTGCGGTCATCCCTTAATGCTGGCATGATCCGCAATATCGATCAATTAATTTTGTGTGTTCGAGTTGCTGCTTGAAAAGAACAGAAGTTCTAAAACGTCAGTACTCGTTTGTTGCGCAAATGGTAAACGGTCGATATCGAATAAAATCGCATTCATATCAGCTTTTAATTCGCGAGACATATTTAACGCGTCGATTTGTTTATCAGCTAAATTGCTACCGATAATAAAAACTAGACCTTCTACTTTAAGTGCACAAGCAGCGTTAAGTAAGCCTAATTCCTGGTCGTTCAATTGGCTAATATCGTCAACGAACACTGTCGTTTTATCGAAAGATTTAAATTCTTCAACTGAATGCATTTGGCGGGCGATATCGCTAAAAGAAACAAATAGATTTTGTTCAGCCATATCGTGAATTTTTAAAGCTACTTTTTTACGTGTCATTGCATTCGCTGAACGTAAATGAATTACAGAATTGATTAACTTCACTAAAGAAAGGTCTTCAGTATCTTCATCATTAAATAAAGAAAGAACGTTTGAATCTTCGTTTTCAACAGCTTCAGCAGCCATTTGGCGTTTGTAAGCTTCGATTTCTTCTTTTAATTTTAAATGTTTATTATAAACATGCGGTTCAACTAAGAAACGAATTAAATCAATCACTTCTTCACGTTGTTGAGTTGATAATAAAGAACCGCGGTTAACAATCACTTCACCTAAGTAAACGGGCTTAGTATTTAACGGCACGATTAAATCATCGCCTTCTAAAAAAGATGGCATAGCTGAATTCGTTAAATCGATAGTTTTAAACGCAATTCTTTTTCCATATTTATCTTGGATTAAAGCTTGTGTTTTTGTCCAAACTGCATTTTCAACAACGTCCTTCATCATATATATCCCCACGGCTTAGTAGTTACCCCAGCGTTTGTAAGCGCCTTTCTGTTAAAGAACTAATACAAACCCTGTGCCGAAATTTGTTAGGGTTGGCACGGTGACTACTGTGTTGATAGCGAGCGGATACTCTAGGGATAAATGCCTGTTTTCAGAGGGAAAACCGTGAGTGTAAAAAGGATGTGACAAAACTTTAGACGAAAAAAAACCTGAGGTTTTTAAGCCTCAGGTTGAATTTATTTCCTGATGTGTAGAGGAAACTAGCGAGCTATCTTACGTTTATCAAGACCGTATTTTTCAACTTTCATGATAAGACCGGCACGTGAAATACCAAGCTCTTTAGCTAATTTAGACTTATTCCAGCCTGTGCGGCGTAAGCCTTCTTTGATCATTTCGCGCTCTAGATCTTCTAAAGCATCTTTTAATTTACCTTGCAAACGAGAACCTTGTACTTTGGCTTTTTCACCGATTTCTAAGATTTTCGGAGATAAAATTTCATGACCTACTTTACCTTCGTCGCCAGCTAAAACGCATAATCTTTCGATCTCATTTTGTAGCTCACGCACGTTACCTGGCCAAGCGTAGTCGTATAATTTTTCAACCGCACGACCCATTAATTGTTTTTTAGGTTTACCAGAAGCTTCAGCCACTTTACCTAAGAAAAAATCCACTAATACTGGAATATCTTCTTTACGCTCACGTAATGGCGGAACACGGATATTGATAACATTTAAACGGTAGTACAAATCTTCACGGAACGTGCCTTGTTCAACCATTTCACGTAAGTTTCTGTTCGTAGCGGCAACGATACGTACGTCAACTTTTTTCATTTCAGTAGAACCTACTGGAGTGAAAGTTCCTTCTTGTAATACGCGAAGAAGCTTTACTTGCATTTGTGGTGAAGTATCACCGATCTCGTCTAAGAAGAATGTTCCTTTATCAGCGATTTCAAAAAGACCTTTTTTGTCTTTTAAGGCGCCAGTGAACGATCCTTTTACGTGACCGAATAATTCTGATTCTAATAAGTTATCATTAAACGCTGAACAGTTTTGGATAACGAAGTTGTTACCTTTACGGTTAGAGTTATAGTGAATTGATTTAGCAATTAACTCTTTACCAGTACCGTTTTCACCTTGAATCATTACTGTTGAATCAGCAAATTTGATTTTATCAAGTAAAGCGTATAACGATTGCATTGGTTTAGATTTACCGATCATGTTGTCGTATTTGAAACGGTTACCTAATTCAGAGTTTAATTGGCTGATTTTAGATTCGCGTGAAGCGATTTCTACGTGAAGTGTAACGATCTCTTGCGCCACTAACTCAACTAATTCAGTAAAGTGAGTGCGGTTAACTTCGTCAAGATATTGAAATTTAGACAATGATTTTTCAATTAATTCAGCAGAACAACCGTAAGCTGCTAAGCGGTCACGAATTTCAGAAATTCTGTGAGCTGTGTTTTCTTCTTTGAAGAAACCCATCGCTACTACAGTACCTACGAAATCATTTTCGATTACGATTGGAAATACACAAACATCAAAACCTGCTGCATCCCATTTTTTGAAAGCAAAAGCA
>CAMLRE010000402.1 GCA_946482355.1 uncultured Bdellovibrio sp. | reverse complement strand
AATCAATGGCTGCCAAGTAATGACAGCGGTTGGTATGCTTGCGATCTACGATGCTAAACAATTGTTAAAAATCGCTGATATCGCGGGAGCTACTTCATTAGAAGGCCTTCGTGGTTCACGTAAACCATTTGATCCGTTAATCGCGGCGACTCGCCCGCATATGGGTGAAGCTCCGACAGCGAAAAATTTATTACGTGTCATGGGTGAAAAATCTGAAATCTCTGAATCACATGCGGTGAATGATCCGCGTGTGCAAGATGCTTATTCTCTTCGTTGTATGCCAGCGGTTCATGGTGCTGCTAAAATGGCGCTTGATTACTGTGAGCGTGTACTTACAACTGAAGCAAACTCGGCAACAGATAATCCATTAGTCTTTGCTGATGCAGGTAAAATTTTATCATGCGGTAACTTTCACGGTATGCCGGTAGCGCACGCGATGGATTTCGCGGCGATCGCTGTTTCATCGTTAGCGAGTATTTCTCATGAACGTATTTCTAAATTTATTTCGACACAAATGTCTGAGCTTCCGCCGTTCTTAGCACCTAATGGTGGTTTGAACTCTGGTCACATGATCGTACAAGTGGCTTCAGCCAGCTTAGTGAGCGAGAATAAAGTTTTAGCTCACCCGGCAAGTGTGGATTCAATGCCAACGTCAGCAGAAAAAGAAGATCACGTATCAATGGGTACAATCGCTGCTCGTAAGTTTTCTAAAGTTGTTGAAAACGCACAAAATGTTTTTGCGATGGAGTTTTTATCTGCCACGCAAGCTTTAGATATGATTTTACCACTTAAACCAGCTGAAGGTGTGAAAGTAGCGTTTGATACTGTTCGTTCACAGGTTCCGTACGCCAAAGAAGACCGCATCTTTGCTAAAGATGTTGCAAAAATTAAAGCGATGATCGTTGACGGTACGATCGTTAAAGCGGTTGAAGCCAAAGTAGGAGAACTTTCATGCTAAAGTGGATTCTTGGTTTAACGTTTTTAGGACAGTCAGCATTGGCTGGTCAAATGAATGAGATTTTAACGACTCAATTTTTGAAAAAGAAGAAATCGTTTATTTACTCTCCGTTAAGCCTTGATGTCGCTTTATCGATGACCGCAGAAGGCTCTGCCGGTGAAACGCGTAAGCAGTTTCAAAAAGTATTGGGTTTACCTAATTCTGAAATTTTTAAAAAATTAAATGTTAAGCACACCGATTATGATTTTGTTTCGGCGCAAAAAGTTTGGTTACAAAAAGATTATCCGATCGAAGCTAAATTTGCGAAATCCTTAAAAGAAGATTACCAATCCACTTTAGAGCTGGCTGATTTTAAAACAAAGGCGCCCGAGTATGCTCCCGTTATTAACAAATGGGTCGAAGAAAAGACGAAAGATAAAATCAAAGATTTAATTCCATCGACAGCTTTAACGGCGTTAACTCGTCTAGTGTTAGTAAATGCAGTTTATTTTAAAGCTAAATGGATGGACGAGTTCGACGCGAACGCAACTAGAGAAGCTGATTTTAAAGTCAGCGCAGATAGAAAAGAAAAAGTGCAAATGATGCACGATAAGTTTCACTCGTTACAGTGGTTAGAAACAAAAAACTTTTCATCAGTGATTTTACCATATATCGGCGAAGATATTAGCTTTGTTGTTTTCTTGCCGAAAAAAGTGGGCGGCGAGTTTGAGGCTAGTTTTTTAAAAGAAATTTCAACGGTTAAAACTTCTCAGTACAAACCAGAAACAGTGATTGTCGAACTTCCAAAATTTAAAACTGAATACACAGCTGATGTAGAAAACCCATTAAAAGTGGCTGGGCTAGATTTAGCTTTTGATAAAGTGAAAGCTGATTTCTCTTTAATTTCTCCGTTAGTGAAAACAAAAATAGAAGAAAACTTATATATCAGCAATATTTTTCACAAAGCTTTTATCGAAGTGGGTGAAAAAGGAACTGAGGCCGCAGCAGCCACGGCTGTTGTTATGGCAACGCTAGGTGCTGCATTACCGATTGAACCACCGAAGCAGTTTTTCGCTGATCATCCATTTATGTATTTTATTAAACAAAAAGATCAAATTTTATTTGCCGGTTATTTTGCTGGTAGCAAGTAGTTAGAGGTATTTATGCATAAGAATATTCACGCTCCCACAGGAACAAAATTAAACTGTAAAGGTTGGTTGCAAGAAGCAGCTTACCGCATGATTCAAAATAACTTAGATCCAGCGGTGGCTGAAAATCCAGATAACTTAGTTGTTTACGGTGGAATCGGTAAAGCAGCTCGCAACTGGGAGTCTTACGATAAAATTTTAGAAGCCTTAAAAAAATTAGAAAACGACGAAACCTTATTAGTTCAATCGGGAAAACCGATCGGGGTTTTAAAAACGCACGAAGATGCACCTCGCGTTTTATTGGCTAACTCAAACTTAGTTCCTAAATGGGCCACGTGGGAACACTTTCACGAGTTAGATAAAAAAGGTTTAATGATGTACGGCCAAATGACGGCGGGTTCTTGGATCTACATCGGAACTCAAGGTATTATTCAAGGTACATATGAAACTTTCGCAGAAGCTGGCCGCCAACATTTCGGTGGTGATCTTTCTGGTAGAATTATTCTAACTGCGGGCTTAGGCGGTATGGGCGGCGCTCAACCTCTGGCTGGTGTATTTGCTGGTGCGACTGTTATCTGTACTGAAGTTGATCCGGTAAGTATTCAAAAACGTTTAGATACAAAATATGTTGATGAGTCAGTTAATAGCGTTGATGAGGCTATTACGCTTGCAAAAAAATATGCGGCAAATAAAGAAGCAAAATCAATCGCACTTTTAGGAAATGCAGCAACAGTTTTAAAAGAAATGCTGGCTAAAAACTTTACTCCTGATTTATTAACAGACCAAACTTCAG
>CAMLRE010000401.1 GCA_946482355.1 uncultured Bdellovibrio sp. | reverse complement strand
ATTAACTCGTCGTTAGCTAAACGAGATTCGGCGGCAAATTTATTTTCTAAAGCTCTTAAAGATTCATCTGATTGATCACCGATTTCGCGGGCTTGATCATCCATACGTGCTTTTTCGGCACGGATAGCTGCCTCGTTAGCGTGATCAATATTTTTAAATTCAGATTCAAGTTCATCGTCACCCATTTTTCCAACTTGGGCGGCTTCAACACCGTCGAAATCTAATTTCGGGGCCGGAATATCTTCTAATGTTTCGGGAACACCAGAGCGAGATGGCGCATAGGTCGCCGTTTTTGCGGCACCACCAGAAGTTTTTGTTTTTACAGTGGCGATTTTTGATTTAGAAACTTTTGAAGTTTTCGCTGGGCCTTTAACAACCACATCTTCTTTAGCATCAAGCGGGGCAGATGGTGCTGGAGCTTGCTCGGTTTTTCCGCCACGAGTTGGTTTAACGTTTTCGCCTTTAGCAATTTCAGGTTGAATTGGTTTTACTGGCATTGGCGGAAGTTCTTGAACAGCTTCAAATTCAACTAAGATAGGTTCAGATTTTAATTTTTCCATCACCGGAACGGTTACGAATAAAGCACCGATCGCTAAAGCAGCATGGATAATAACCGACATACCAAAATATTTTGAAGAATCGCGGTTGCGATAGCTGGCTGAATCTTCGAAATAGTAATCGTAAACCCCTGATGACATAAAACACCCCAAATAAAAAGCTGAGAGAAATTCATCTAGGTATGTTTCAAGTATCGCGCCAGCTCTAAACCAATGGGTTTTGCCTTATCTGGCGCTTCAGGAATTTTTTACAAGGGTGTTTCACCTTTTGTCAGCAAGCCTTACTCGCCGTCGTTAGCTTCGACTAAACCCTCGGGCATAATTTGCTTACGTAGGCAGTCAGCTAGGTATTGATGATCGGGATGACCCACGATTTCCATCGCTTCATTGATTGGGCGTGGATCAGGGTTTAAAAGTTTAATTTTTTTCACATCTAAAATACGTTTTAGTGTGGATTCAAGTTCTGCTTTAGAATGTTGCCCTTGTGCTACGGCACCCATGATACCTTCAATCGCCACTGGAGGAGACTCTGGTTCATTGCAATAAAGAAGTAACTCTGCGCCAGCTTGTAAAGCACGAACCGGAATGAAAGCTTTATCATAATGTTTAGCCATCGCCTTCATATCTAAATCGTCAGTGATAATTAAACCTTTGTATTTTAATTCTTCACGTAACATTTTTTTAAGAAAGAATTCAGATAAAGTGGCGGGCCAGTCTTTATCAACAGATTTAAATAAAATGTGCGCTGTCATAACCATATCAACGCGGCTGCGAAGTGCTTTTTTAAACGGAACAAGTTCAACATCATGTAAACGCTTAAGATCAGCTTCTTCAATAGGTAATTCTTCATGAGAATCAATAATTGTATTGCCGTGACCAGGAAAATGTTTAGCACACGATAAAATTCCGGATTTAATGTAGCCACGAACTAAAGCTGAAGCCATTTTTTCAACCTGGCGGGGATCAGAACTGACCGCACGATCACCGATCACTGTGTTGGCAGGATTTGTGTACACATCTACTGAAGGTGCAAAGTCTAAGTTAATACCCACAGCCATCATTTCTAAACCCATGCGGTGAGCAAAATGAAACGCCACTGTCGGCGCATCTAAATCACCTACCGTTTTAAGTGGCGGCCATTGTGTAAATGGGGCTTTAAGGCGGTGAACACGCCCGCCTTCCATGTCGATACCGATGAACAACGGAGCTTTAGAGGCCATTTTGTGACGTAAAGACTGAATTTCGGCACAAAGGTTACGAATCTGTTCTGGAGTTGATAAGTTTCTGGCGAATAACACCACACCAGAAATATTATTTTCAACGATAAACTTTTTTTCTGATTCAGTGAGAGTGTGTCCAGAAACGCCAATCAACATGTGTTGGCCGATAAGTTCGTTTAATTTCATTTGTCTTTACCTTGTGTGTGTTCTTAGTTGTTTAAAACGTTTGTTTTGCCTTTTGGTACGGTACCAAAAACTTTCTCTAAAGTACCAGCAGAAACTTTAACTCCTTGCACGGCTTCTTCAGAATTTTTCATGAGCTCAGTTTCAATCCCGGTTGCTGGAGTTAGTGCTGAAATATTTTGTCCTTGGTTTGTGATGTAATTTTCGTATTCCATACCGGCGAATGAGTTATTTGCTTTAAGAAGCTGTAAGATTCCGCGAGAAACCATTTTTTTCTCGATAGATGAAGTTCCTTTTGTGACATCACCTAGTTCTTCGGCTACGGCATTAAACTCAAATTTAGTTCCGGTTTTTAAGCCTTCTTTGCTGTTTAACATCATGTAATAAAGCGAGCTTGATAAGAAAGTGCCTTTAGGAAGCTTTTTAGAAACTTTTGATTTTTCGCCGTTTTCCATAACGATACCTGACATCGTTTCGCCTTTAAATGTCATATCAATCGTTTTACTTTTTCCGCCGTCGGTAGCTAAGTAAGAATAACTGATCGGTTTAAAATCGGTCGTTGAAATCGCAGTTAGTGACTCGGTCATATTAAAACCGTTTTTACCTAAACGCATAAATGAAATGGTTTTGAATTCTTTTGTTTTAGGATCAATTTCATTACGTAAAATAAAAAAGCCCACATGTTTTTTGAACTGACTGACTTTGTAGTAACCCTCAAACAAAATTTCGGCGTGTGAAAAACTTAAAAATGTGACTTGAACTAAAATAGCGATAAGTAAGCGGCTAAACATAAAAACCAGAACCTTTCGTGAATAAAAACGTCTCTCTAATTTAAATGATTGTCTCATTATTGACATCATCACACTATTAGTTGCACGACGATTTTATGACCTTGGTCTGGACTGGACGCTCTTAGAAAAACCA
>CAMLRE010000400.1 GCA_946482355.1 uncultured Bdellovibrio sp. | reverse complement strand
TGTTATTATCATTTGCGATTTTGCTTTTAATTCCGGGATGTATTTCAAATATTTTCAAGGAACCAAAACCAACATTTTCAAACGAAGTTGTGCTTCCTGAATTTAATTCTGACTTTACTCAATTAAATGACAATGTTTACCCAGCATGGAAAAACAAAAACACAGGCAATGTGATTTCAATGGTTTCTGACTGTAACGAAGGAAATTTTTCTTTAAAATCTATTCACGGCTTAATGAGTGATTCATTAGATCAGGTTAAAGTTGTCGAAGAAAAACCAACAACTTTAAACGGCCGCAAGTCATATTATAAAGTCGTGCGTGGTGAAATTGAAGGTAAAGCGATTGAAATTCAGTCGTACTCTTTGCAGCATAACAAATGCACTTACGTCACTTCTTTGGCGGGAAACCCTGAAAAACTAAAATTAAATCAAGAGCACTTTAAAAATTTTCTACAAAAGATTGATTTTAAAAAATGAGTGAACAATTAGACCTGTCTCAAGCTATAGCTAAACGTTTTCAGGAACCGTTAGAGTTTCTGGGGGGCGTCGCTATTTTAGCAAAAGACACGTTTAATGAAATGCGCACACGTCCTTTTTATGGAACTTTGTTAATTGATCAGATTTATTTAGTCGGCGTTAAGTCTTTACCATTAATTTTTATCACAGCGCTTTCAACAGGTATGGTGATGTCGCTGCAATACGGTTTAGGTTTAGAAAAATTCGGTGGCAAACCTTACGTTCCCCGTCTAGTGGCTTCGACGATTCTTCGTGAAATGGGCCCGGTATTTACTTCTTTAATGTTAGCAGCCCGTGTAGGTGCCGGTATGGCCAGTGAAATTGGTTCAATGGTTGTAACCCAGCAAATCGATGCGATTCGCGCTCTAGGAACTTCACCGATTAAAAAAATTGTGATTCCGCGAGTGTTGGCTTGTTTAATTGTGCTTCCGCTTTTAGTAAGTATCGCGAATTTAGTGGGAAATTTAGGTGGTTTAGTTGTCGGATCAGCTGAATTAAGCTTAGATGCGCAGTTTTACTACCGCCGTGTTTTAGAGACTTCAAATTTAAAAGATTATTTAGCAGGCTTTGGTAAAACATTTTTCTTTGCGATCTTTATCGCTATGCCATCTTGTTATTTCGGCTTAAACGTTAAAAACGGAACTAAAGAAGTTGGTATCGCCACAACGAAAGCCGTTGTAACAGCTTCATTATTAATTCTTGTCGGCGATTTCTTCTTATCGAAATTATTCTGGGTGATCGAACAATGGCTTTAATTGATGTGATTAACTTTAGAAAATCATTTGGGCCAAAGGTGATTCACGAAGATGTAAGTTTTTACGTCAGAAAAGGTGAATGTCTTGGTTTAGTGGGCGGCTCTGGCGCCGGTAAATCAGTAATTTTACGAAGCTTAATCGGTTTAGAAAAACCCGATTCAGGGCAAATCTTAATTGATGGCGTTGATATCACCCCATTTAACGAAAAAGAGCTTATTCCTATTCGTAAAAAAGTGGCTTATGCCTTTCAAGGTGGAGCACTTTTTGATTCAATGACTGTGTACGAAAACTTAGCCTACCCGCTACGCGCGCACACAGAATTAGACGAACCGGCGATTGCTGAAAAAATTCATCATCAGTTAGCTGAATTCGGCTTAGAAAAATCAATTAAGCTTTATCCGGGTGAATTATCAGGTGGTATGCAAAAGCGTATTGGTTTAGCGCGCGCTGTGATTATGCAGCCCGAAATTATTCTTTACGATGAACCGACAGCAGGCCTTGATCCGCACAATACAAAAAAGATTCAAGAGCTGATTTTACGCCTTAAAGCTAAAGGTGTAACAGGAATTCTGGTGACCCATGATATTCCTACAGCGATGGCGGTTTGTGATAAATTTGCGTTTTTAAAAGACAAGGTCATTGCAGAACAGGGCACGATTGACCAATTGAAAAGTCGCGACAACAGCCTGATTCAACAATTTATTGAGGGTAACATCTTATGACAAAAATCAAAGTCGGCGCCTTTTTAGCCTTAGGCATTTTAGTTCTTATCGTTTCAGTTTTTATGTTAGGTTCTAATAAATCTATTTTTCAAAACTCTTACAGCATCAGCACTTACTTTGATTCGGTTCAGGGTTTAAATAACGGTGCCGTTGTTTCTTTAGCCGGTGTTAAAATCGGTAACGTTGAATCTATTGAATACGATCAGGATAAAAACTTAGTTCAAGTGGTCTTCTTAATGGATTCAACTTACGCTAAAAAAATTAAAACAGATTCAATCGTAGAAATCAGAACGCAAGGTGCTTTAGGTGATAAGTTCTTATATATTACTCCGGGCACAACGGGTGAACCGGTGCAAAACCGCGGCGAACTTAAAGCCGAATACGGAAACGATATCTTAGCGGTATTAAGTAAACGTGGTAACGAAAGTGAAAAGTTATTTGATACGATCAATAACTTAAATTCGATCGTTAAAGGCCTTGCAGAACAAAACAAATTACCAAGCTTAATCAATAAATTAGATCAGGCAGCCGGTAACTTAAATGAATCATCGGTTAAAATAAAACAAGCTTTCGCCGGTAACCGTCTCGAAAAATCGATGGTTAAAATGGATAATATCCTAGAGAAAATCGACAACGGACAAGGTACTTTAGGTGCTTTAATCAACGACCGCTCAATTCACGATAGATTAAAATCAATCCTTGGAGCCGGACAAAAACAGCAACAAGTAAAATCCATCATCAAATCTTCAGTTGAAGAATAGTTAAAATGGTGCCAGGTCCTATTTCTTGGCACGCTGCTTTCCAAAAAGGTACGGCCTACCAAATAAAAAAAGCCTGCGGTTGTTACGCAGGCTTTTTTTGTAGCTATAGTTTGGGCCGAGATATCTACTATTTAACGTAGATATCT
>CAMLRE010000399.1 GCA_946482355.1 uncultured Bdellovibrio sp. | reverse complement strand
GACTGCTGGGGCCGCTACACTTGCGTGCTTAAACGAACAAATCACCGTTGGCGCATTTTCCACGAACACTTTTCAGTGCCCGTGGCCGAGGATGGAAAAGCTTTAATGAATTTAAAGCCGGGATATCAAGTGAGCCATTAGTTACATTGCATATTTCTGAATTGATCCATTTTTGAATAAATAAGATCAGTCCATAGTTCGTTTACTTTCATATTTAAGGCATCGCCTTTTAAACCTGTCTGTTTAGCTACAGTATTTTTAAAAGGCATGTCGACATCAGAAAAGTTTGAAACTCGTAAAATCGTCATTAAATCCTGACGAGTCACTAAATCTAAACGGGCCACGAAATCACGACGCGCTTTTTCAGTCACAGTTTTTAACCCTGGAAGATCTTTATTAGGACCTTTTCCTGGCTGAGCTGAAAGTGTACATTTGTTATCTAAAAACATATTTAACGCCTTGTAAGCTGCGTAATCTCCACGCGGATGATTTTTGTTTTTTACAAACTTAAGATCACGGTTACCAAAAGCTGAACCTAAATCATGAGTTCCGGCGATAGGAGCCGTACAAACTTTTTTCTCGCCGGCTTTAACCACGTTTTGATTTTCACAAAGCATAACGTGTTGGCTTCCGCGCTCTTCAACGGTGTGAACCAAGTTAATAAATAAGGCTAAAACCTGAATTTCATGCTGTTGCTGTGCTGTAAGCTTTGAAAAATTAGAAATGTATTCATCCCAGCGCCAAGGTGTGTTTACAAATTGTTTTCCTAACTTTGGATTTGAAGTAAACGCTTTCATAATACGTTTACCTTCAAATTTTCTTTCAATTGCAGCGCCTGGAAACACATTCGTTTTTGCAACCGGAACTAATTGCGGTTCTAAACCGTTTTTCCAAGGATCGGTATCGCAACCAAAACACACCACTTCTTTAGCTGGATAGTAATTTTCTGAAGGAAAACCCATCATCCACGCTAAACGTGTCGCAACAGCACTTGTGTACGCTTCACGGTGGCGCCATTCGTTTAATTCAGTTTGGTTTTTCATGCCTTCAAGTGAAACTTTAAAACGAACTTTTAACACATCAGCAGAAACTGGCTTTACTTCGCCTTTTTTATTGGTTTGTGTGATTACACTTCCGTCAGCACGGACTAAAACATCTTCTTCTAGTTTTCCAGCGTACATAACATCTTTAACAGCCACTGCTTCAGGAACCGGTACACCTTTTTCAGATAAAAAAACATTGCTTTCATTTGTTCTGGCGCAACGAAATTTATTACTTGAACCATTTTGGTAACGGTAGAAATAACGGCAGTAAGTACGCCCTTGTGGATCAATTGGTAATTCATCAGATTCAGCGCCGCGAATGATTTCTTCTTGTGTTTTTTTAGCTGGAACCGGCATTAAAAAATGAGCCTCACGAAGGCAAGCAATACGGTTTGGGTCTTTATCGCTAATGGGCTTTTCAAGATCTGCAAAAATCTCACAAGTGGCAAAGCTTGCCTGAGCTAGAAATGTGGTGAAAAGCAAAGAAGTTAGCGCGCGAGACAGTTTCATAAAGATCCTCCAACGGTTCATGACAAAGCAACCAAAGTGCCACCTGAGGTGGTGTTAATTTGACTTAAAAACCCTAAAAAGCGTAATTAGGCTCCACAGAGTGACTCTCTGTCGAAAAGCTTAACAGGCCTAACCCCCTTAAATCGCTTTAATTCTTACGCCTTTGGCACCCCGTCTGCAGTGTTAAAATCGCTTTTACGGGAGTTAAATACATGCCGAAGTTCAAATTCTCATCGCTCATTCTGCCCTGCCTGATTTCTTCAAATGTTTTTGCCTATATGGATTTAAAAACTTCTCGCGGAGAAAAAATCTTAAGTTTTTCTAAAAACGAGATCTGCGTCATTCCCAGAAAATTTCCGAACATTGACCCGAAAAAACAAGGGCAATCAAACTATTCAGCCAAAGATTTAGAAAGCGAATTAGAACTTTGCCGCATGGATTTTTCAGCGCAAACTCCGGTGACAAAAAACACTTATGAAAACTACGCTGTGGCTATTTGCCCAAAACTTCACAACACAAACCCGGGCTTAGAAATTTATGAAATCGGCGCCGGATTTACCAAACAATCGCTTGAGGCTAAAATCTGCGACATGCCTTCTGATCTTCGTGAGGGAACAAAGCTAGCCAAATATAAACTAAGCACAAGCTGCAGCTACACGCCTTCAATCTTAGCTTACTATCACGTCTCGCGTATTATGGGTGATATTTTAAAAGTTCCACCGGTAGTTCTTAGAACAATGGACGCAGAAGCTTATAAGGCTGTGCCGGCTAAAGGTAAAAAAACACTTTCTAAAGGTGGAGTGATCGCAGCGACTTGGAAAGCTGTGATTAACCAACTTAATAACCCAGCAACTGATAAGCGTGGCCCGTACTTATTTACTTCTGATTACATGCAAACTTTTGGTGGCTTAATAAAAAATGCCAAAGGTGAAGCAGACTGGTTAGAAATTTCTAACGATGCCGGCGGCGAACAAATGGCGCGCGGTAAAGCGTTTATGCAAGAGCAAGTGTATCTTGATCTAATTAACCCGAACGTAGCCACAAAGATCGTGGGCCAGCAATGGACACAAGATAACGTGCAACGCTTACGTGTAATGGGTGATGCCGCTGACATGTTAGTGATGGATTATATCCTTCGCCAAGAAGATCGTTTTAATAATATTGCCTACAAACTTGAAGTGACCGGTTTAGTTAAAGGTGCTGATGGCAAAATCGATATTAAATCACTCGATGTAAAAAAAGCTGATTCGGCTGAAGAATTAAATTCAAGCTTACAAGAATTTATGACTAAGTACGGAACTACAGCTTTTCCGGTTCGCCGTATGATGCTTAAAGATAACGACTGCGGC
>CAMLRE010000398.1 GCA_946482355.1 uncultured Bdellovibrio sp. | reverse complement strand
CAGCTTTGCGCTTTTGGATGATTCGTGAACACCTAGATAGAAAAGTGTTACTGCATTTCGGAATTTTAAGTGCTGTTGGCGGATTAATCGGCGCCATTTTAAATTCTATTTTTAATCCGACGGCCCTAACACTGATCTTCGGTATTATTTTAATGTTTGCCGGTTTTACCGGAGCATCTGGGATAAATGAAAAATTTAAATTTGGACCAAAAACAGCTTGGTTTATGGGAGCGCTTTCTGGGTTGTTAGGCGGCCTTGTCGGAAATCAAGGTGGTATCAGATCTGCTGCACTCCTTGGTTTTAATGTGAGTCGTGACACTTTTATTGCCACTGCGACAGCCACCGGATTAATCGTTGATGGCGCACGCATGCCTGTCTATCTGTATTCTCAAGGCGCAGAAATTCTTGAACAGTCTCGTTTTTTAATTTTATCAACGATCTCAGTTCTTGCCGGAACCGTTTTTGGAATGTTAGTTCTTAAAAGACTGTCAGAAAAAGTTTTTAAACGTTCTGTTTCTTTTTTAATTTTAATTTTAGGAATTTATATGACGGTGAAAGGGCTTAGTTAGCGCCTGAAGCGCTGCTTCCTTTCATATCCCGATTTACTGTGGTAATTAATTTCTGGTGAGTAAAAAGTTTTTACAATTCTTTTTAATATTTAGCTTTGTAGTTGCGCAAATCTTTACGCAGCAAATCCATGAACTCACTCACTATTTATCTAAAACAGACTGCGAACCGGAATTTGTAGTTCATCACGCCAGTGAAGATCCAACAGCGGTTGAACTGCACGAGTCACATGAACACTGTAAGTTTTTACAGCTTTTATCTGTTAGGCATGCACCTGTGTTTATCGCCGGAAACACGCAGCCTCAGGTCATCACTTTAAACTTCAACAAAGTTATTCCCACACAAATCCAAATCTGGATTACCAATAGCCCTTATAGCTACCATCAAGCCCGCGCTCCGCCTGTAGCTTAAAATTAATTTCTATTTTTAATTTTAAAATTTACTTAACTATTTAACGGAGTTTTTTATGAAACTATTTGTTTCTATTTTATTATTTACATCACAATTATTTGCCCAAGCCGCAACAGATTCTAAGTTAAAATCGCGCGGTAATTCTTTTAACCCGGATATTGGTATTAATTCTCTTTTTCTTTACCAAAATTCAAACCGTGGAAACGACGCTACGGTCGAAAATCCAAATGGCTTAGCGGTGCAAGAAGCTGAATTGCAATTTTCAGCCGATGTTGATCCTTATTGGCGCTTTATCAGTACTTTTGCTTTACACCAAGAGTTCGATGATAGCGTTACCCCACCGACACGTGAATGGGTGTTTGAACCTGAAGAAGCTTTCGCAGAAAGTATGGATTTACCTTTGGTCACAGTTAAGGTCGGTAAATTTAAAACCGCTTTTGGTAAACACAACACACTTCACACGCATGCGTTTCCGTTTATTGATGCGCCACTGGCTAATCAATACTTATTAGGTGATGAAGGCTTAAATGATGTTGGTTTATCAGCGTCTGTTCTACTTCCGACGTCGTGGTTTTCTGAGTTTACTTTACAAGGTATTTCAGGCCGCTCAGAAGGTTTAGATTATTTTGGCTCGAATTCTGCCAATAGCACTGTTATGGTCGGGCATTTTAAAAACCTTTGGGACATTAATGATGCGCTAACATTTGAATTGGGTCTTTCTGGGGCTGATGGTAAAAATATTGACGAAGAAAAAACAAATTTAGCCGGTGCTGATTTAACTTTTAAATGGCGTGAAAACGAATCAAAAGCGTTTATCTGGTCGACTGAGTTTTTACAACGTCAGCAAAACCGAGCCGCTTTTACAGAAAAGGCTGAAGGTTTTGCTTCTTGGATTCAGTACCAATTTACACGCCGTTGGTGGTTACAAGTTCGCGGTGAAGAATTAACTTTTAAAGAACAAGATCCTTCATTAACAGAACCACTTCCTGAAAAACAAAAAAAACAGTCCATCTTAGTTGGTTATATTCCTTCAGAGTTTTCTGGTATCCGCCTTCAGTATGATCAATTAAACGATGGCGCTACAGACGATGAAAAACGTGTGCTTCTGCAATTTAATTACAGCATTGGCGCTCATCCGGCGCATGCTTACTAAAGGATAATTTATGAAATCCATTTTAATTTGTGTTTTAACGCTTATATCGGTTTCATTCGCCCAAGCTAAGCTAAATGTGGTTGCAACAACTGCCGATGTAGCCGCTTTAGTGACAGTTGTAGCCGGTGATCACATTAATCTTTCGCAAATCGCCAAGGGGTCGCAAGACCCCCACTATATCGAAGCAAAACCTTCGTTTATGGTTAAAATGCGCGATGCTGATTTAGTGGTTGCGAACGGTTTATCGTTAGAAGTGGGCTGGCTTCCGACTTTGATTAAAGGTGCGCGCAATCCGAAAATCTCTGAAGGCTCAAAAGGGTTTTTAGATTTAGGAACACTGATTACGCCAATTGAAAAACCTACGGGAACTGTGACTAGAGCTTTAGGCGATGTTCACCCTGACGGAAATCCGCACTTTACTTTAGATCCTGTTCGCACAAGTGATTTGGCTTTAAAAATAGCTGATAAACTTTCTGATCTGGATAATACCAATAAAGAAATTTATCAAACGAACGCTAAAAAATATCAGGAAGCGACAACAAAAAAAATGACCGAGTGGTCAGCGCGAATTAAAGCATCGGGAGTAAAAACGGTTGTGACTTACCACCCGTCTTTAAATTATTTTATGGATCGTTTCGGTTTAAAAGTGCCGACTCACTTAGAAGCTAAGCCCGGCATTCCGCCGTCAGCGCAACATATTCTATCGGTGATCGACACGATGAAAAAAGACAATATCCAATTAATTTTGGTAGATAGTTTTTTCGATACAAAGAT
>CAMLRE010000397.1 GCA_946482355.1 uncultured Bdellovibrio sp. | reverse complement strand
GATACCCCATTTTTTTCTTATTAAATTTGCGATCTAAATAATCTTCAGCAAAAAGAATTTCTTCATCATTTAGAGGCTGATCAATAATTGCCTCTAATACAGCTTTACACTCGTCTTTTCTTTCAAGCTTATAGTATAACTTGGCTAAATTCTGCCGGGCTGGATAAATCTTCGTTGCGGCTAAAGCTGTAACCGCTTTGTCTGGATCAGTTTCTTCGTACAATTTAGCGATTTCTAATAACAATTCGCCTTTTAATTGCAAAGTGCTGGCTTTATTCACTTCGGTAGAAAGCGCCAGTTGTAAAGCAGCCTCTAGATTTTCTTCATCTAAATTTTCGATCGCCTTAAGAAGCAAATATTCAGTTTTTGCGATAAGCGGTTCATTGTAGCGCGGTTTAAATTTTTCTTTAAACTGGCTTTTTTTACGAATGCCTAAGTCACGTAGAGTGTAAAGACTAAGACTTGTTTGCAAAGTTCCAAAAAATAAAAAAAGTAAATAATTTAATTCTTCTTGGTAACCTTGCACAACCAACTGATCCAAATCTTGCAAATGGTCGATATTTAGAAGGTGTTCATGATGAGAAGCAATTTCATAAAGCCTGGCTACCGAATCACCCTTCGCAAAAGGAATCTGGCATTTTTTGAACCACTGCTGGTTTTCTTTTTTACTAAAAAAACTAATCAGTTCAAATTTATGCGAAGGCACAACAGCCTTTAGAAATTCATTTTCTTTAAGTTCTAAAAACAGTTCTTCGCTTAAAGCGATCTCGCTGTATTTACTAAATTCGGCACGCGCAAACAAATGACCTTTGCGGTTGACCATGCGTACATAAATACACTGCGCATCTTCAGTTAATTTTTTAAATTTTTGAATAAAGGCCTTGTGAGATTCATCAAGAACCGGAAGATAATGCTCGCCAATAAATTCAAGGAATTCATGAAAATGGGTCAGATAATATTTCGCAGGAAGTACCGGAAAAGCCATTCTTTGTTATTTTAAAAGGCAGACCAGCCGGGTCAATAAACAAAATTGCTGTTCTCTGGCTGCGTAGACAACTATATTTATTTTATGTCGGCTGGTGATTGGAAAGAGCTTTACAGTGCTGCTAGTTCAGGGAATTTGCCTCTGGTGCAGTATCATATTAAAAACGATGTAAATCCCAACTACCAACACCCTGAAATCTTAGCCACGCCCTTGGTGGCCGCCATTAGTAATGGCCATATTGAAGTGGCTAAGTATCTTTTAAACAACGGGGCTGATCCTTATCTGGTGTCTGAGTTCGACAATATGACAGCCCTTCAAGCTGCAAAGCTGTATAATAAACCTGAGCTTGTAGAGCTGATTCAGACGGCATTTCCGAAGCCGAGCTTGTTAGAAAAAATCTTCAAATTTCTAAAAAAAGCGTGATAAAAGGCCAATAATCCGTAAAACGAAGACCCGATTAATGACTTTTTAAAGGCGCGCGCTAAACTGTAACTGCTATGAAAAAACTGTGGCTTAAATTCCGAAATCTGATTTTAAAAATCACGTTGCTGTTTTTTCTAAGCACGATCGCCGTTGTTTTTTTCTACCGCTTTGTTCCGGTTTACATGACCCCTCTTATGGTGATTCGTTCGATTGAATCAGCGTTTGGCGACAAGAATGATAAGCTTGTAGGTGTTGATCACACTTGGGTTTCTATTGAAGATATCTCTCCTTCTATGCAAAAAGCGGTCTTAAAAGCCGAAGATTATAAATTTTTTGATCACCATGGTTTTGATTGGGATGCGATTGAAAAAGCCATGAAGTACAATGAAACTCACAAACGCAAAAAAGGCGCAAGCACGATTAGCCAACAGACCGCAAAGAATGTTTTTTTATGGCCAAAACGTGATTGGATTCGTAAAGGCTTAGAAGCTTATTACACAGTTTTAATTGAGTTCTTCTGGCCTAAAGAGCGCATCATGGAAGTTTACCTAAATGTGATCGAACTTGGCCCCGGTGTGTACGGTGTTGAAGCGGCCTCAAATAAATACTTTAAAAAAAGCGCAAAAAACTTAAGCCCGGCACAAGCGTCTTTAATTGCTGCCGTTCTGCCAAACCCTCGTAAATTTCGTATCGACCGCCCGTCTGCCTACGTCACAGGAAGGCAATACCGTATATTAAACCGCGTTTCGCCCCAAAT
This sequence comes from uncultured Bdellovibrio sp., assembly GCA_946482355.1. Next base: position 741 of record CAMLRE010000397.1, on the reverse strand, counting down.
TCCGCGCGATGACGAATCTTCTCTATCAGAGTTTTTTGATCTAAAGTTTGATACCGAAGACGAAGACTAGGAGATGCCCCGTGAAACTAACTCACCCCGCGAAGTACAAAGGCAAAAAAATTGTCGTTATTGTGGGAGGAGGTTTTGCTGGGTTAAACGCCGCTAAAACTTTAGCCGACGAAGCCGACGTTGAAGTTGTTTTAATTGATCAACGTAATCACCATTTATTTCAACCGCTTTTATACCAAGTAGCCACTGCCGGATTAAACCCCAGCGATATTGCTGTTCCGATTCGTGCCCAGTTTTCTGATAATAAAAATGTTGAAGTGCACTTAGGTAAAATTGAAAAAGTTCACTTAAAAGAACGCACTATCGCCAATCGTGCGCATTCACAGTTAGAAGAGTCTATTTATCTTGAATACGATTATTTAATTTTAGCCTGCGGCGCCCGCCACTCTTATTTTGGCAACAACGCATGGCAAGAGTTTGCTCCCGGATTAAAAACTTTAGAGCAAGCCACTGAAATCAGAAAAAGAATTTTATCAATCTACGAACGCGCCGAAAATGAAATTGATCCAGAAGTAAGATCATCACTTTTAAATTTTGTTGTGGTGGGCGGAGGCCCTACGGGTGTTGAGTTAGCCGGCGCTATTGCCGACATCAGCCGAACGGTATTGCTGAACGATTTTAAAAATATTGATCCAGCGCAAACAGGCGTGATCTTAGTTGAAGCCGGCCCCA
>CAMLRE010000396.1 GCA_946482355.1 uncultured Bdellovibrio sp. | reverse complement strand
AATGCTTAAAAACCAAACTCAAATCCAGTCTCAAGGCTTCGAATACGGAGTTAAGCATTTTAATAGTCCAAAGTCTGGTGCGCTGAACGAAATTATCTCTGAAGTTTTAGAGCAACCACTTGAGCAAATTAATTTTCTAATTCAATTAGGAAGTGTTTACGTAAATAGCAAACGCGCACTAGAGGGCGATAACGTCACAGAAAATACGCACATTCGCGTGCACACAAAACCACGCAGATACAATGTGAATTATGACTGGAAATCACGCATTGTCTTTGATCACCAGGATTTCGTGATTTTAAATAAGCCTAATAATATTCCAAGCCACCCGTCTGTTGATAATCAAATCGAAAATTCGCTCACGCAATTATCGCTGGCTTTAAACACAAAACTTTTAATCACTCACCGCTTAGACACTTTAACTGAAGGTTTGATCGTTTACGGAAAAAATAATCAATTCGTAAATAGCTTTAATACTCAGTTACAAAAAAAGCTGATCACGAAAAAATACGTGGCCTTAGTTGAAACCACAGAAAAGCTTCCGAATCATTTAGTGCATTACATGGAACCATCACCGCGCGCCCCAAAAAAAGTTTCACAAGTGGCCCATGAAGGTTGGGATATTTGCGAACTTAAAATCGAACAGCAAAAAATCTTTGATCACTACAGCTGGATCAAAATTGATTTATTAACTGGCCGCACGCACCAAATCAGATCACAGGTTTCAGAAATGGGTGCTCCGATTATCGGCGACAGACTTTACGGAAGCCGCCTAGGCGACGATGAAAATAAAATCGCCCTACGGGCTCAAGAGATTGAGTTTACTTGGGCGGGACAAAGCCACCAGATCAAGATTTCAGAAGAATTCGATATTTAACAAATAAAAAAGCGATCATCACTGATCGCTTTTTTTAAGTTCAAATTTTCTTTAGGTAGATCTAAAAAAGCACTCCATTCGTTAGAATCGTGTAGCTCATTTCGTCGTCTTTTTTAGCTAACAAGTCTTGTTCACGCTGAACACCAAGTGTAAAACTTAATTCTTTCATCGCGCGAACTTCTAAACCCATGCGGTAATCAAGAACGCTTGATCTGAAAGTATCTTGATTGTTCGCACCAGAAGCATTTGACCAGCTTTCGATAAAGTTTAACGCTGTCTTAAAAGAAAACATTTTGTCTAACGAGCGCGATAATTCAACACCGTGTTCAGAATCAGCGGCTTTTGTCGTACGAATTTTACCCGCAGAATTTACGTATGAAGTTGTTCTTTGAAAGTAATAACTTGGCTTAGCGTAAAAGCTTAACTCTGTATATTTAGCAAAGTTCCAACGTAAAGATTGCTCTAAACGAAGGCGTGCAATCATACCTTCTTCTTTTGAACCATCAGAAGTTGGTAAGTATAAACGCGGAGCAAATCTGTAGCTCATTGTAGAAGGCAATGATTCTTCAAATAAATTTGAAAAAGCCGCTACAAATGAAAAGTCGCGAATACGCGCTTTATCATTTGTTTCTCTGCCAGAATTCGTTGTGCCTTGAAGCGCATATCCAAAAGCAGGACGAGCTGAGATACGGAAATCATCTGAAATTTTATAGTTAAATGAGACGTAAGAATCGAAAATATCAAATGAAGAAAATTCTCCGGTTTGGTTACTTACGGTTTGGCCACCAAGAAAGTACCAAGTAACACCGAATTTGCTTCTTTCGGCTTTCTTTTCGCCCACTGAAGCGGTGTTTGTACCAGCTGCTGTTGATTCATTTTCGCTTTGAGCATTTGCAAAGCTTGCTGCAAAGATCATCGCTACCAATAATACGCCTTTTAACTTCATGATTCCCCCATAAGTCTACCGGACAGAGTTGCCTGCATGTATATCACAGCGCGGTAAAAATAGTCCAAACTACCTTTAAAATCCGGTGTCGATTACTGTCATAACATGGAAAAAATACAAGCTCTTTTTAAGATTCAATCAAGATTAACTATAGTCGCTTTTATGTCGCTTTTAATGGCTTTTACAGGCTGTACAAGTAAAGACACAAAAGGCGAATCAGGCGCAAAAACCTCTACAACAGACATCATCAATCCGGATCGTTTAGCTAAGTCTGACGACGAGATTTCGGTAATGACGTTTAACGTAGAAAACATGTTCGACAACGTTCACGATAAAGGCACTGAAGACTACCCTTACCTGCCACGCGCTCAAAAAGGTTCTGCCGAAGTGACAGAGTTTTGCATGAAGGTAAAATCAAAATTTTTTCGTGAAGAATGTAACTATAAAGACTGGAACGACGAAATCGTAGCTTTTAAACTTTCACAAGTTGGAAAAACTATTAAATACATCGATCATGGTAAAGGCCCAGACATTATCTTAATGGCTGAAGTTGAAAATCTAAATATCTTAAACCAACTAGTTGATACACAACTTCAAGGTTTAGGTTACCAAACACGTGTCTTAATCGAAGGCCCTGACTTACGCGGCATTGATCCTGCGATTATTTCAAAATTCCCTCTTAAAGGTAAACCTATCCTTCATGTGATTCCGTACCAAGATAGCGACCCAGAACAGCTTAAATATGCGAAACGTTCGCGCGGTGTGATTGAAGCCACGGTGATTTTACCGAATAAAAAAGAGTTAACACTTATGGCAGTTCACTTTCCATCGCAAGCTAACCCTACTGAGTGGAGAAAACAAGCCATTGAGTTCGTAAAAAACAAAATGCTTGAATACGAGAAAAAAGGCCGCGCAGTCATCGCTGGTGGTGATATGAATACAACAGCCACTGAAGAAGGACGCCATGGTTACTTCTCTAAAATTTTCAGCCAAGCAGGGCCTGTATCTCATTTAGTGGGTTGTGATCACTGCAAAGGATCTCACAACTACAAAGGTGAATGGTCATTCTTAGATGTGATGGTTTACGGAAACTCA
>CAMLRE010000395.1 GCA_946482355.1 uncultured Bdellovibrio sp. | reverse complement strand
GTAAAATTTAGTTTTTTGTAACTTGAATAAAATCAAGTTCAACCGGTGTTGGGCGACCGAAGATCGAAACCAAGACCTTAACTTTTGCTTTTTCTTCGTTAATTTCTTCAACTGTACCGTTGAAGTTATTAAATGGACCATCAATAACCGTAACTTGGTCACCGATGTTGTAGTTCGCTTTAGCTTTAGGTTTTTCAGCGATACCAGCCATTTGCTGAGTCACACGCATAACTTCGTGCTCAGGAACTTCAGGAGGACGAGTTTTACCGCCACCTACGAAGCCAGACACTTTAGAAGAGTTTTTCACTAAGTGCCATGTTTGATCGTTAAGGATCATTTGAACGAAAATGTAACCTGGAAAAAACTTACGAGATTTAGTTGTTTTTTGGCCTTTAACAAGCTCAACAACGCTCTCTGCAGGAATAAGAATATCGCCGAACATACCTTCAAGTTTGTTCGTTTTAATTCTTTCTTCGATAGCTGTCTTAGCTGTGTTTTCACAACCAGTTTGTACGTTGATCACGTACCATTTTTTATCAGCTGCTTTTGGTGTTGTTTGATTTTCCAAACTACAACTCCTTTAAACTTAATTACTTAAGAAATTGGTTAAGTACGAAACCAGAGAAAAGATCGAACACGCTGATGATGATTGAAGAGATAAAAACCATAATGATAACTACGATAGTCATCATGCGAGTGTCTTTGATTGGTGGCCATACTACTTTTTTAATTTCTGCAACGACTTCATCAGCCCATTGCAAAACGTTTTTATTAAATTGAAGAGATGAGAATAAAACTACAGCTAAAATTACTGGTAAGCCGTGTTTAAATAAATCGTAATCAGAAAGTTTTGCGATTACGCCGAAAGCTCCAGATAAGGCTTTAAGTAAAACAGATACGGTAAAACCAACTAGCGCCGCTAGAGAAAGAAAACATACCGTAATAAATTTTGAATTTGTTTTATCCATCCGTAAATCCTTTATTCGGTCTCTTGACCGACCTATTAAAAAACACTTTCTCAATAGTGTAAGAAACATTTTTGTGATTAGCACACAAAAAATGGCAGGGGCTGAGGGATTCGAACCCACGACCTAGTGATTTGGAGTCACTCGCTCTACCGCTGGAGCTAAACCCCTGCACGCGCTAAATTTCTCTAGCACAAAACGCAAAATATACCTCTTAATTTCGTAGATCGACAAGCGTTTTGTTACAATTGCCTATCTATAAGCACGCGCTTTGTTTTGATCTGTCGCGAACGGCTAGTTTCTGGCAGACCTTATTCTAAAGGGGTCAACCTATCGGTTGGCCTAGTGCTAATACCGAAATCGCTCTTTCGAGGATGCCAAATAACTTTTGGCAAAAAAAAGACCGACTTTTCAGTCGGTCTTTTGGTTGATTTAAGCTTTGGCTTAAAATCAGTGAATAGTTAAAAACTACTCGATGATTTCAACAACAACGCCGGCACCAACAGTACGGCCACCCTCACGGATAGCGAAGCGTAATTGTTGTTCCATAGCGATTGGAGTGATTAACTCAACGTTAATTTCAACTTTATCACCTGGCATAACCATTTCAGTTCCAGCTTTAAGAGTTACAACACCTGTAACGTCTGTAGTACGGAAGTAGAATTGTGGACGGTAGTTAGTGAAGAATGGAGTATGACGGCCACCTTCTTCTTTAGTAAGGATGTACGCCTCACCTTTGAATTTTTTGTGTGGTTTTACTGAACCTGGTTTTACTAATACTTGACCACGCTCAACGTCTTCTTTTTTAGTACCACGTAATAAAACACCACAGTTGTCGCCAGCTTGACCTTCATCTAACAACTTACGGAACATTTCGATACCAGTAACAGTTGTTTTTTGAGTAGGACGGATACCAACGATTTCAACCTCGTCACCAACTTTAACGATACCACGCTCTACACGGCCAGTAACAACTGTACCACGACCAGAGATAGAGAATACGTCCTCTACTGGCATTAAGAATGTTTTTTCAACAGCGCGAACTGGTTCTGGGATGTAAGCATCACATGCTTCCATTAATTTTAAGATAGATGGACGACCTAATTCAGATTGGTCACCTTCTAAACCTAATTTAGCTGAACCTTTTACGATTGGAATCGCATCGCCAGGGAATTCGTATTTAGATAATAATTCACGAACTTCCATTTCAACTAGGTCTAATAAGTCTTTATCGTCAACCATGTCACATTTGTTCATGAATACAACTAGAGCTGGAACGCCTACTTGGCGCGCTAATAAGATGTGTTCACGAGTTTGTGGCATAGGACCGTCAGCAGCAGAAACTACTAGGATCGCGCCGTCCATTTGAGCGGCACCAGTGATCATGTTTTTTACGTAGTCAGCATGGCCTGGGCAGTCAACGTGAGCGTAGTGACGTTTGTCAGTTTCGTACTCAACGTGAGTTGTAGAGATAGTGATACCACGCTCTTTTTCTTCTGGAGACTTATCGATTTGATCGTAAGCCATAGCTTGCGCTTTACCTAGAGTCGCAAGAGTAGTTGTGATAGCAGCTGTTAAAGTTGTTTTACCGTGGTCAACGTGACCGATAGTGCCGATGTTTACGTGCGGCTTACTTCTGTTAAATTTCTCTTTAGACATTTGTCCTCCTGCGAGAATGTTTATTTTTTATAACTTCTTTTAAAAAAGTTTATCTATTTAAAAAATCCATTTTGGTTGTCGATGGAGCCCGTGATCGGAGCCGAACCGACGACCTCACCCTTACCAAGGGTGTGCTCTACCACTGAGCTACATGGGCCCATTTAGCCATATAAACCTTTTCCCTTCGTTGCTCTGTCGTCGGCGTACTTTTAGCACGCCTTCCTCCGTCGCGCCTCGGTAAAAGGCTTATCTGGCAAAATGAAAGTTCTGAATTTTGGAGCGGGAGACGGGTCTCGAACCCGCAACCCTC
>CAMLRE010000394.1 GCA_946482355.1 uncultured Bdellovibrio sp. | reverse complement strand
AAGAGTTAAAAGCCTTGGCGCAAACACTTAATGTCGATGTGCAAAGTGCTACAACGATTGATGATTACTTCTATTTAATCTTTATGGAAAAGATCGAAAACAAATGGCCGCAAGACCGTTTGGTTTTTGTCGAAAAATACCCTCCATACCAGGCGGCTTTAGCACGTATAGATAAAGACGGTTGGGCTGAACGTTTTGAAGCGTACTGGAAAGGGTTAGAACTCGCGAATGCGTTTCATGAACTTAACAATCCTACAGTGCAAAGAGCGCGCGCGCTTGAAGACTTAGAAAAAAAGAAACTTTTAGGGAAAAATTCTGTCACTCTTGATGAAGAATTTTTCCGGTCTTTAGAGTACGGCATGCCTCCAAGCGCAGGTATTGCTTTAGGCGTTGAACGCCTTTACATGGCCCTTAAAAACGTCAACAGAATTGACAGTCTTGTTGATTATTCATCTTAAGCACTTTCCTATGGAAAGTGACCGAAATTGTCGCTAAAAGTAGTCTCACAAAAGTTATTAAAAGACGGTTAAGACTGTCATGGGGAACTAGTTATAAACTAGTGGACTACTAAGGGGACTTGTTATGAAAACATCTATTAAGCAAAAGGGTTGGGGAACTTTAAGTTTGCTTATTATGGTGGTCATGATCAGTGCATGCGCTGAAAAAAAGAAACCAGCGCATGCAACTGAATCGGGATTTGATTATTTTTCTGAAGAATGTAATCCAGGACACAGAAGCGGTATTGTTGGCGGTAAAGCAGTTCAAGCTTACGAAGCCGATTCTAACCGTTCAGTTTTACTCATTTACGAAGATGCAAAAGGCAGACAACACCTTTGCTCATCAACTTTAATTGCCGATCAAACTTTATTAACAGCAGCACATTGTGTGAACGAAGCCGTAAAAATGCAGGCCGTGTTTTATACCGATGTGACTTGTGACAGCGGTTATACGCGCAGCCAGCATGCGATTCCGGTTGATAAGATGGTTTATCACCCTGAATACCAAAGTGATATTTCAAAACTAAGTGTTTTTGACGAAAATATTGATCTGGCTTTAGTGCATTTATCACGTAAAGCTCCAGCGCGTTTTCCGATTTTTAAAATCTCAACTAATCCAGAGCAGTTAACTTCGGATTTATTTTTGTACGGCTATGGTATTACAGGAACTTTTGAAGAAGATCCGATGTTACTTAGAAAAACTGTAGTTAAGCGTACTGACGCAAACAACAATTCGAATCTTTGGTTTAACAGCAAAGCGTTATTCATCGATCAACAAGCAGGAACTGGTCTGTGCAGCGGTGACTCTGGTGGTGCAGGTTTAATGGAAGATAACGGTGAGTTAGTTGTTGTCTCTGTAAATTCAGAAGTTTTTAACGGTAATGAATTTGATACTTCAAATGATCTTTGCCGCCGCCATTCGAAATCAATCGTGGTGTCTTATTATCTAGATAGTTGGATCGTTCCAACGATGGCTCAGTGGGGCCAAAATCTTAAGTAGTTAAAATCCAAACAAGTTTAATGGACCTAGACCAAGGTGTTGAAAAACACAGGTTGAAGGTCCTAATTTCAATACGAAGGTCTAGTTTAATATAGACCATGGTCTAGTTTTGCTCGACTAGACTAAAGTGATTCCTAGACTAGCCGAAAGGATAACCAAGCAAACGACGCGAGACTTATGAAAGTTGTTGTTCGGAGAATTCTTGGTGAAGTGACTGTCCCAAGTATTTGTTGAAGAGCCAGCTGAAGTGAGTGCAGGGTCACCAACACGTACACAGAACTACAAAGTAGTTCAGAAAAAGGGTTATCATGGGTTTAAGAATTTCAACAAACGTAGCTTCGATCAATGCGCAAAGAGTAATGGGTGGTAACACTCGTGAAATGCAAAAATCGATGGCGCAATTATCAACTGGTTCACGTATCACTAAATCTGGTGATGATGCTGCCGGTTTAGCGATCTCTGAAAATTTAAAATCAACAATTCGTTCATACGGTCAAGCATCACGTAATGCTAATGACGGTATCTCGATGATTCAAACTGCTGAGCAAGCAATGGGTGAGGTATCAAATATCTTAACTCGTGTTCGTGAGTTAGGTATCCAAGCTTCTTCTGATACGATCGGTGATGCTGAGCGCGGATTCATCCAGTCAGAGGTTGATGCTCTTAAGTCTGAGGTTCAACGTGTGGCTGAATCGACAGCTTTCGGTTCTCGTAAATTATTAGACGGAACTGGTGGCGTGTATGACATTCATGTTGGTACTTCTGCGAATCCTTCAACTGACTGGATCGGTTACGATGCAGGTCAAACGAATGTAACAACTGATGCCTTAGGTATCGCTTCTTTAGATTTTACTAACAAACAAGGTGCACGCGATGGTTTAGCGGCTTTAGATACGGCGCAATTAGCAGTAAACGGTTCACGCGCTAACTTAGGTGCTTTACAAAATCGTTTAACTTCAACGACTGACGTTATCGGTACAATGGTTGAGTCGATGAGTGCAGCAAATTCACGTTTACGTGATGCTGATATCGCGGCGACAACTTCTGAATTAGCTCGTAACCAAGTGTTACTACAAGGTACTACTTCTGTATTATCTCAAGCTAATCAGAACCCAATGATGGCGCTTAAGTTAATTGGTTAATTCCGATCTCTTATTCGCAAAAATAAAAAAGCGAGGATTTGTTCCTCGCTTTTTTTTATTTCTAAATTTTTTATTTTCGATTTTAGCACTAAGGACATCCGAGAGGATGGCCCTTTAGAATAAGGTTTGCTGGAAGCAAATCAAAAAAAGAGCTAAATTATTTATTTAGCGATTCTTTGAGTTCTTTGCCGACTTTAAAAAACGGTAATTTCTTTTCGTCGACAGAAATCACTTCGCCGGTTCTTGGGTTGCGGCCTTTGTAAGAATCGTACTCACGATTTACAAATGAACCAAAACCAC
>CAMLRE010000393.1 GCA_946482355.1 uncultured Bdellovibrio sp. | reverse complement strand
AAGAAATGCATATTTCTGAAATCAACAAAATGTTACGCGTACAACCTAAATAGTCTATTTACAAATTTCAGGTTCCACTTCAAGAGTCATCGATTCGCGAAGTGGAACATTGTACACTCTGTCTTTTATAATAATCTTCAAATTCTCGAACATTTTTGATTCTTCAGTCTCAGCATTTATTTGAACGGCACCATTAGCATTTGTGGTCGTCATTCCTCTATTTTTTTCGGACAATTTCCAAGAAACTGGTTTACGAGAATACCTGCTTCTTAGCGGTGTAACCTCATGATCCTGACAGATAATTGTAATTGTGATTTCATGCAGATAATTAACCTTCTCACGCCCTACCCAAAATAAACTGTCATCACCACCCATTCCAAAAAATTCTTTTTGGTAGGGTTTAATTCTATAGGTTGAATTGACATCGATAACTGGCTTTGAATTGTGAAGCTGACGATAAGTCCATTCTTTTTGATAGGCAGCCTGCTCAGACCTAATTAAATCTTCTTGATGTGGGTTTTCACGTACTCGCTTATCCCAATAGTTATCCCGTAATCTTGGATTTGTAACACAACCACTGAGCAGAATAAAAAAAATGATGTAACCCATCGCTGAATTACATCATATTTAATTTTGAAAGCAATTTTTGACTTACTTAGTTGTGTTGAAAGTAAATGTTTTTACTTGGTCAACTAACTCAGGAAAATCTACGAATGGATTACGGTTACCTTGAGCTTCTTCAACTTGGTCATTTCTTAAAGCTTCATCAGCATCAACTGGATCTTCGTGATTCCATTTTCTTAAAGTTGCTTCTTCAGCACCACCGATTTTCATCTTGTAGCGAGCCGCGAAGTAGAAAATAGCGCGAGCTACGTTACCACGGTGAGCTACCGGTGGTTCAAATACAACGCCACCTTTACCGCTGATCTCTTGACCTAAACGGTTTTGAGAACATTTTAGTTTTTCCATTTCTTTACCAACTTCACCGAAGTGTAATGAACTTCTGTGGCTGTTCATTGAAGAATCTGTTGGGAATAAATGGTGTAAATCAGACTTTTGCATTTCCGTGTTGAAACGGCTTGTGAAACGGCTTTGTGGCCAAGTGTGCTCAGTGTTTAAGATTGAACCGTTAGAAGGAATCATGCCTGGGCCGATGTTGCCTTGGTCGCCGCCAAAGTCAGCGTTAGAGAAATACTTTTCACAGTAAACGTCTTTAACAACGTAAGTGTTATTTTGTCTTTCTAAGTGAATTGTACCGAACATGACTTTTCTTGCACGGTCATAACCTAAAGCTGTGTGCTGAATGCAAGATTGGTTTTCTTCTAATTTAACGGATTGGCAGTTTGGAGCAAGTGTATCTGGAGCGTCTTTAGTTTTTACGTGAGCATCAGAAACGATATGAAATACAGAGTCTAATAATTGTTCGTTTTGTAGTTGGCCTGATTGGACTTGGCCTAAGAATTCTTTACCGTAGTAGTTTTGTTTTTGTGAAACAAAAGCACCGGCTATGCTCGCAGTTAAAAGTGTTGTACAGCACCAAGCGGCAGCCATCTTTTTTGTAAAATGCCAATCCATGTATCCCCCCTCAGAATTTAGGAAACAAATTGAACTCAGTAGTTGTTGCGAAGAAAGCTAACAACACTTTTTGCGAATTTCACCAAAATTATTGTCAGGATTCCGTTTTTGAAACGCCGTGCTATGTTTGAGAATTTTCGCAGCATCCTCGAGTGAATAATGCTTAAATTCAATTATGACTAAATTACTTTTTGCTGTTTTATTAATGTTGAGTTCTTTAAATGCTTTGGCTGAATACAAAGCAGAAAATCGTTGGAAATCTGTAAGTGGTGTCAAAGTAGGCGCCAAGTTCTATTCGATCTGGGAATCTCGTGGGGTTGTTCAATATAACGACTTTCAACTCTTACCGGTGATTGCGGTATTTATGTTCGAAGATCGTTTCGAGTTTTTAACAAGTTCAGTCAGTTATCGTGATTTTATCTATGAAGATAAAATTCGTTTTAGAACACGTTTGCAAGCGATCAGCGATAATCCGATCTTTCCTAAGCATGATAGCATTAAAGATATTTATCCCGATCGTGAAGACTCATGGGAATGGGTAAACAGGCTTGAGTTTTTCGTGCCGGGTTATAATGAAGATTACATTTCTGAAATTGATTTCGGTATTCACAAAGATCTAAAAGCCCATAACGGTATTTATGCTGAGCTTATTGGTAAGTTAAAACTATTCACGTTCCAAAATACCCTGATCAAAACTTCAATGGTTGAACCAAACTTATATGTCACGCTTGGTTATGGTGATAAACGCCACAACGAATACTATTATGGCGCGCCTGATTCAGAAGGTTTAAATAACTTAGCTTACGGCTTATGGTTTCATTTTAATGATTTAGCTGACCGCAATAACCCGGTCATTACTCTGAAACACTTTGAAGTCTTAGGTGATAAAAATAAAAACGGCGTTTTGGCGCGTGACCGCAATGAAGGTTGGGCCGCAACCTTTACTTATACGCATGATTTGCTAAAGTAAGCCGCGATGAAAGCTTTTTATGTCATTAAATCTTTGGGAACTTTCGGAATCACAGCTTACTGGCTGACCTTAAGTTATATTCAACCAAAGAAAGTGACTCACTATAAAAAGCGCTGGGCCGAATCAGTGATGAATTACATCGGCTATCAAGTGGCCCACCAAGGTGATTTTTCCCAGCAAGGCCCACGCATTTATGTGGGCAATCACGTGAGCTATTTAGATATTTTACTTTTAATGGCTGTAAACCCGCACATTGCTTTTTTGGCTAAAAAAGAAGTTAAAAGCTGGCCGATTTTAGGCCTGGCTGCGGTTCGTGTGGGAACTTTATTTGTCGACCGTGAATCAAAACATGACCGCGAAAGACTACGCAAACAACTTGGCGAACAGTTGATGC
>CAMLRE010000392.1 GCA_946482355.1 uncultured Bdellovibrio sp. | reverse complement strand
TTAGATTATGTGGTTCGCCATATGATTAATCGTGGCACTGGCGTTGGTGGCAAAGAACAAAAAGATTTATACTTTGATACAGCCCCAGAAAAATGGACAGCCAAAGAACATAGCTTAGTGGCTGAACTTCGCCGCGACCAGGGTTTTTCTCCGGGATTATTTTTAGATCAGCGTGATAACCGCCAATTTATTAAAGACCACAGTAAAGGTAAAACAGCACTAAATCTGTTTTCTTACACATCCCTATTTTCAGTCGCTGCTGGCGTTGGCGGAGCCAAACAAATCACGACAGTTGATGCCAGTCGCACGTTTTTAGATTGGTCGAAAGACAATTTTAAACACAATGGTTTAGATCCAGAAAAACACGAATTCTTCGCGCAAGATTCATTACTGTTTTTAGAAGGCTCAATTAAACGTAACCGTAAATGGGATATTATTATCTGCGACCCACCGTCTTTTGGCCGCACAAAAACCACGACGTGGAAATTAGATAAAGACTTTCCAAAGTTAGCCAAACTTATGTGGTCTTGCTTAAACGGTAAAGGTTTAATTCTTTTTACCTGCAACTATGAAAAATGGTCTTTAAACGATATTCAAAAACAATTTGAAAAAGCTTTACCTAAAGGCCAATTCAAATTTCAGGAATTACCAACGCCGGATTTAGATTTTGAATTTCCGGATGCCTACGATAATCTTTTAAAAGGTTTGATCGTCAAAAAAAATTAGCCGTAAGCTTTTGACTTACGGCTAACTTATAGAATTTAAGAATAAAAACTATTTAGAAAGAGCGTATTCACAACGCTGAACTTCAACGTCGTTTCCAGTTTTATAAGCTCTGTAAAGTTCCATATTAATAAATGTACCGATGATTTCGCCGTGTGAATCATAGTCCATATAAGCTGTTTCAATTTCTAGATAGGCTGAAATTTTTTGGCTGCTAAAAGATAAACCTAAATGAGTATCTACATCAGAATCATGGTCAACTGTTGAGCCTGTTGAAGCCATTTGTAAAGATCTGCCATCTTTATCTGTTAAAACTAAAGAATCCGCTTTAATTTTTTCATCAACACGAGCGTTATCGTCTTGCTGAAAACCCTTCACACAGATTTTAGCCACGTCACCGCAGCTCATGCTTGGGCGAGAGTTCTGAGTTAATTTTGCGTTTAAACACACTGTTTCGGCAGCAAATGTCGACGTAGCTGCGATAGTTACCAATAAAGCCATAGCGAATTTCATACATACTCCTAAAAAAGGTTATAGTTTATTTGTTGTTACAAACAGGAGTATTTATACCATTAGCTGGGGTTTATACGGGGCAGTTTTTGATTAAGGCCGGGTTTTAAAGGATAGCCGCTACTTTTTTTCAGCGGCTAGGCGTAAAATGTCTTCGGCTGAATCCAGAGTTCTTAAAGCATAAGATGCCTTTAAAATCGAGATCTGCTCAGGTGTTACGTCTTCATTTTTGCCAAGTCGCTGTAAACGGTTCTGGAAGATCTGATAAAGACATAAAGCACCGGCTACCGAGATGTTAAAACTTTGTACAAAGCCCGGCATCGGAATAATCACACGTTCATCGGCAGCTTCAATCATCTCTTTTGAAACCCCGTCTTTTTCGTTTCCTAAGACAAGTGCTAAAGGCGTTGAAAAGTCCACTTCATGAAGAGGCTTAGCGGCTTCTAATGAAGTGACACAGATACGAATCTTATTATCTTTAAAATATTTGATCGCTTCAGATGTTGATTTCCACTTTTTAGTTTCAACCCACTTATCAGCCCCTTGAGTCACGCGTTGAGAATTTTTAAACTTCTCTTGGGTTTCGATGACGTGAAAGTTAGCAAAACCTAAACCTTCCGCCGTACGCATGACCGCAGAAATATTACCGCGGTCATAAATACTTTCTAAAACCACAGGAATCGAAAAGCAGCGTTTAGCCACTACATTTTCAATTTTTCTTTGGCGCTCTGGAGTCAGCAAAGGCCAAATCTTTTCCATGATGGTTTCAACCGAAGCAAAGTGCCCCGGTTTGTATTCTAAAGGAGTCGTTAACGGAAAGTGGTTGTTCATTCTAAAACTAAAAACCTAATTTAGATAAATCGCGCGTGATATTTTTTTGGTGAGCTTCTAACGTACCACCACCGATTTCTAATAATTTAGAATCTCTCCATAGACGTTCTACAACGTACTCGCCCACATAACCGAAACCACCAAGAACTTGGATCGCACGGTCAGCCACGTTTTTAGCCATTGTTGTAGCTACAAGCTTAACGCCATCTGAATCTAAACGGTTACCTTCTTTATGAAGATCGTGTTTACGAGCTGTATCGTACACATAAGCAGAACTTGCTTTATATTCAGCGTAAGAATCAGCAACGTATTTTTGAATTTGGCCGTAGAAATTTAATGGCTTACCGAAAGCTTTACGATCAGAAGCGTATTTATTCATGATTTCAATAGAACGACGAGCAATACCTAAAGACATTGCTGCTAAACCGATGCGCTCTAATTCTAAGTTACGCATCATATGTAACATTGAATCACCTTCGTGACCCACTAAACGATCTGCTGGAATTTCGCAGTTTTCAAAAACTAATTCAGCTGTGTTTGAAGCACGCATTCCAAGTTTGTCTGTAATTTTTTGACCAACGTAGAAACCCGCATCACCTTTTTCAACGATGAATGTTGATAATTGCGCACGGCCATTTTTTTCGCCGGTTTTAGCGTAAACCCAAACAACGTCGCATGAAGTGCGGTTTTCATCAATCGCGCCGTTTGTGATCCACATTTTACGGCCGTTCAGAACGTACTTATCACCTTTTTTAGTAGCTGTTGTTTGCATACCCATAACATCTGTACCGAAATCTGGTTCAGACATGGCCATAGCACCAACAAATTCACCTGAAGAAAGTTTTGGTAAGTATTTTTGTTTTTGCGCTTCAGAAC
>CAMLRE010000391.1 GCA_946482355.1 uncultured Bdellovibrio sp. | reverse complement strand
TATCTATAATTTTTAATAAGACTTGATCGTCGTCGATCACCAGTATATTTGCCACGCTGATTTATCGGAAAAAGTTCACTAAATCTTAATTTGCCAAACCTTAGTCTGGGTGCTAATTCTTCGCTTTTAACGTATTCCAATTAAGACTTAAAAACCTAGCCCATAACACGTGAGCAATGCCAAGGTGCGCGATCTTTAAACCCACAGGGCTTAACGTAACCAGTGTAATCACACCGATAAACATCGCAAATAGAATCTCCATGGCAAAACGAGTTTGGTTTTTCATAAATAACCAAATCATAAAACCCGACATAATCGTTGAAGCTAAGAACGGATGTACGATTCTTAATTTAATAAAGATATGCGAATCATGGCTAAAGTCATCGACGATACCTTGAAATAACGAAATACTTGGGAATAGCGTTACTGATAATGCGGCAATCGCCCCTGTCACAGAGACTACCAAAAACAATATTAACTTCTTCGATGGCTTAAAGTTAAACTCAGGATTAATCGCTTTAAATAAAAGATACGTCACACCTGTTAGCATAAAGCTATTTAATTGGTGCAAGATCATAAACAGTAAACGCATGTAAGAATCATTCACTGTCACCAGACTTAGTTTTACAAGTAAAGCACCGATTAAAGCTTCAGTGATCATTAACACTAATAACGAAACATTTAACTTTCTAACAAGATCGCGGGCATGATCTTTTAATTTAAAGAAAATAAATAAAACGATAATGCCGTAGGCCCCGGTCATTAAGCGGTGAAAGTATTCAACAAAAGTTTTCTTTTGCGTAAGATCAGGAATAATCTCGGCTTGGCATAAAGGCCAGTGATCACCGCAACCATCTCCTGAATGAGAAATACGAACCCACGCGCCCCAGAAAATAACGATTAAAGTGTAAACCCAAAACAAGAGTAATAATTTTTGCGTCTTTTTTTCTTGCTGAGTCATAACTAGTTATCTTTCGTTAAGCGGTGATTATTAAAAATGTCTAAAGCTTTGCGGTAGTTCGATCGGCTGTATTTTAAAATATCAGGAATATAATTAAAATAAAAACGAAGCGATGTAAGGTTATTCTTTGTCATGCAGCGGCCGCGATTACGTTGAAATAATTCATACGTGTAAAAACGGTCTTTATGGCAAGTCTTACCGATTTTATGGCGAAACACCGTCGTTTCATCATAAGAAACCGGAATCTTTTGCTTATGTGCGCGAAGACTGAAATCAACATCTTCCCAGTAAGTGTGAAAACGTTCATCAAAACCTTGAAGAGCTTTGAAAGTTTCCTGATTAATCCAAAACGCTGTTCCTGGAATATAAGTGATATCACGCGAATTATGATCAGCCAGATTTTTTAAATGTTTTAATTTACCGGTACGGGGATTTAAAGCTCCCATCACCGAATCAATTTCTAAAGAATTACGGCGAAGAAGTTTAACCGAACTAAAATCTTTAGGTGCCTTGCTAGGTAAAGCCACAGCCTCAGTGTCATTTGTTAAGAATAAAACTGATTCAAAGTGCTTTAAGGTTTCAGCGATAGCCACATTAGCTCCGCCAGAGTAACCTTTGTTGTTAGGCACGATAATATGGTTAATTTCGGGAAACTGCGTCTTTAATTCAGCAACGTGTTTTTCTAAACTTCCGTTATGAGTCAAAAAAACATTCGCGGCTGGGGCAAATTGAAGAACACTTCTGAGGCATTTTGCGGTTAGCTCAGGGTGGTTAAATGATAAGACCGAGATCCCGTAGGGTTTTGTCATGCACTTTTTTTAGACCGAAAGCGAAAAAGGATCAAATAGAAGTTTTTAACGTGTTAGGCTATTGCTGATGAATAAGACATACACCTTATTTTGGTTTAGAAGAGACCTTCGTTTGTTCGACAATGCTGGGCTTTTTTCGGCATTAAAATACGAAACAAACGTTTTGCCGGTCTTTATTTTCGATACCGAGATTTTAAAAAATCTTCCGGCTGATGATCTTCGTGTGCAGTTTATTCATGAAACGGTGAGCGAGCTTAAAAAACAGCTGCAAAAAAAGAAGTGCGATTTAATCGTTGAACAAGGTTCGCCGCTAGATGCTTTTAAAGCTCTTATCGAAAAATATCCTGTAAAAGCAATTTATACGAATCATGATTATGAACCTTATGCCAGAGCCCGCGATGAAAAAATCGCAAAGTTTTGTGCGCAAAAAAAGATCGAATTTAAAACATTTAAAGATCAAACAATTTTTGAAAAATCAGAAATCGTAACTGATCAAGAAAATCCTTACACGGTCTATACACCATATAAGAAAAAATGGATGAAGGCTCTTTCGCCATTTTATTTAAAATCTTATCCGGTTGAATTGTATGAAGCTAATTTTGCTCAAGTAAAACTAAGTGCAATGCCAAGTCTTAAATCTTTGGGTTTTACTTCTCAGAATTTTATTTTTCCTGAAGTTGATATTTCATCAGCCATTTTAAAACACTACGCTAAAAACAGAGACTTTCCGGCCCTTGATAACGGAACAACTCATTTAGGGCTTCATTTACGCTTTGGCACAGTTTCAATTCGTGAATTAGCCCGCGAAGGCAAAAAGCTTTCTGAAGTTTGGCTAAGTGAACTGGCGTGGCGTGATTTTTTTATGCAGATTCTTTGGCATTTTCCGCACGTAGAAAAACAAAGTTTTAGACCACAGTATGACAGTATCGCCTGGCGAAAGAATAAAACTGAATTCGACCGTTGGAAAAACGGCGAAACCGGTTATCCGCTAGTTGATGCCGGTATGCGCGAGCTTAATACAACAGGTTATATGCATAACCGTGTGCGCATGGTGACGGCTTCATTTTTAACGAAGCACCTACTTCATCATTGGTATGATGGTGAACGTTACTTCGCCGAAAAATTGTTAGATTACGATTTGGCGGCCAATAATGGTAATTGGCAGTGGGCTGCGGGAACGGGTTGTGATGCAGC
>CAMLRE010000390.1 GCA_946482355.1 uncultured Bdellovibrio sp. | reverse complement strand
TGAATTCTTCCTCATTGACCGTAACGGTTTTTTATTAGCCCATCAAAATGAAGAGCTACTTCGCCAGGGTAAAAATTTAAAAGGTGAAAACTTCGTGCAAAAAGCCTTAGGTGATGCCACGAATTCAAAACAACTAACGTTTAAAAACGAAAAAGGTAAAGCCTATATCGGTGCTTTCGTAAAAAGTAGCTTCTGGGGAACAGTGTTATTAGCACAAACTCCGTTAAGTATCGTAAATGAACCAGCGCAAGAGGTGCAACGTAAAGCGATCTTTATTTCGGGTATCGTACTCAGTTTTGCTTTATTTGCGGTGTTCTTATTCTCGTTAACATTAAGTAAGCCGATCGAAGTTTTAGCTGAGCTAATCAAAGAAATTCCTAAAGGAAACTTTAATATTTCAGCGCGCAAAAAAGTTAAATCGCATGACGAAGTGGGTGACTTAGCCGCTGCCTTTGATCATATGACCGAAGGTTTAAAAGAACGTGATAAAGTAAAAAACTTATTTAATAAGTTCCACGGATCAAGTGTCACTGAAAATTTATTACAACAAGAAGTCAGCGTCGGTGGTACTCGCAAAGAAGTCACCGTTTTCTTTTCAGATATTCGTGGTTTTACAAAATTCTCAGAAGGTCATACACCAGAAGAAGTTGTATCGATGTTAAATGAATACTTCGCCGTGATGGTGGGTATCATTAACCGTCATGGCGGTGTCGTTGATAAATTTATCGGTGATGCGATCATGGCCGTGTGGGGTGTACCTGCAGGTTCTGACCGCGATACAGAAAACGCTTTAAAAGCGTGCTTAGAAATGCGCTCAGCTTTATTTACATTAAATGCTTCACGTCGAGAGCGTGGTTTAACAGAAATTCAAATCGGTATGGGCCTTCATGCTGGGGCTGCGATTTCAGGAACCATCGGTTCAGAAGAACGTATGGAATTTACCGTGATCGGCGATACCGTGAATGTAACTTCACGTATTGAATCATCAACAAAGCACTTTGAAGTAGATTTATTAGTAAGTGATGAAGTTTTTAATCGTTTATCACAACCGACAACATCACAAGAAGTAACGGCTGATGGCTCGGTAGCTGTTACACAGACTGAATCACAATTTAAGTTTGATTTAGCCGGTGACATCGAAGTGAAAGGTAAAACACTTCCTTTAAGATTATATAAAGTTTTAAGTTAATAAAAATTTTGCACGTGAGCTGATCTATTAAAAACAAAAAAGGCAACCGGGTGGTTGCCTTTTTCTATTCTCTGATTTTGTAAGTATCTTTATTTTCTTTTTCGAATCACCTGCGTTGCGCAGTGAAAAGCTCCCAGGCCACGGTCGTAAGCTGTCATATTTGCTCTGATAATATGAACTTTACTTCCTGGAATTTTACTAAGTTCGGCGACAACCTGTTCTTCAAATAAAGGCGCTTTTAAAATCAGCGTATTACCTAAAGCTACTAAGTTTGTTGGGCTAGAAAGCGGAACTAAGTTTCGTGTCGTTTGTTCAAAAGCTTCGTCTCCCATTTCAGGGTCGCTAGACATTACCACGGGTAAACCGATTACTTGTTCCAGGCATTTTGAGTTAGCGACAACGGTGTCCACATTTTTCTTAATGCTTACAGCAGCCTTTAACATATTTAACACTTCGGTATCAGCAACGATTTGCTCGTCGCGCACTTGTTTTGCTAAATCAAAGTCCGCAATCGTATAAGGAGCTTTTTTACTTAAAGAAGATTTTTTTAAGAAATACTTCATGTTCGGTAAGAAATTGCCAATAGCCGCTTTACCAACTTTACCCATAAAAGTTAAGTTAATCGCATAAACTGGATCGGCGTACACAAGAGCAGCTCCACATTTGTTTTTTGCAGGCACAACAGACATGATTTCATCGACATGGCCGACAATTAAAAATTGCGTATCAAGCTTGATTGGTTTTACACCGCTGAGCTTTTGCAGCTTAGCACTTAGCTTATCTGAAATTGTATTACCGAAATACATTAGATTTTCATGAGTCGTTTCTAAGTTACCACCGCGGTCACCGTCATTCGCGTATTCGTCAGCCGCGTAGTTGTTGGGGTTATAAACCGGTAGTTTAAGTAACTTTGCCAGTTCATTGACGGCTTTTGCACCTTTGTTACCGCCGTCGTAGTTTGTATCCATTAAAACGGTTTTTTTAGTTCCATCTTTTAATTCAACTTCTAAAACATCGCCGTAATCCTGCATCCAAGGATTTTGTGTTTCTGCTGAATTAAAGAATTGTAAGTTCGGAAGAGCTTTTTTAGTTTTGTACTTCGCTTGAAGTTTCGCGTACTGCTGTTTAGCATCGGCGTAAGGTTCTCCATCGGGTCTCATCTCGTTAGAAAACATGCTTATAGCGCCGTAATTCAAAGGAATACTCACAATTAAAGACATCTGATCTTCTTTAGCAACCGTTTTGTTGTAATCTAAAATTAAGCTATACAATTCGTCGATAAGTTGACCGTTATTTTCAAGCCACGACACTACTAAATGCGTGGGTTTATCAGTTTGGTTAAATAGGCTGATCTTTTTGATATCTGAATCAGCGATTTTTACTTGCGCCAGCAGATTTACGCTGCAAAGAAGAAGTGTTGCGATAATTATCTTTTTCATTTTTTTTCACCTTTATATTTGAGTCAGTTTAGGTGAAAGCAGAATGTTCTATCTACTGTAACGATTCTGACAGAGGTGAAGTTTTTTCTTAAGTGTTATTAAACCCTACATCGAAAAGCGTTTAATCGTATTTTAAGATGAAAGCGACAAAAATGGTCTCTAGCAGATTTCTGCTCCACATTTTTGGAAGCCTTGAAAGGTCTATAAATTCACCGCCATTTTACGGCACTTTTTCACTGATTTAAAAGACGTGCAGTAATTTAAATCTCTGGCAAACAACGATAGACTTTTCGTTAAACTCAGAAGATCTGCGTGAGAAAAAATCGATGTGAATATTTCG
>CAMLRE010000389.1 GCA_946482355.1 uncultured Bdellovibrio sp. | reverse complement strand
AAGAAACACTAATCAAAACAAAACGTGTAACGCCACAACTGATCAAACAAATGAAAAAAGAAGTTGAAATTGCCAAGAAAGCAAAAAATTCGGTTTTCTTTTATTCTTACGTTCGCGCTACGGCCACAGCGTAGCGTTTTACTTTACAGGATCTGCTTTGATGTACTGGTATTGAATATCAGCGCAATTATTTTCAGGAATTGCCTGTAATACCGCTAAGTATTTATCTTTACCACACTCGTAAGAAATTAAGTGGCTTGCCACTGCCGGATCTTTATCAATCGTTAGTGCGCTACTGGAAATTTGAAGATTTTTATATTTTACTTTTCCGCAATGTTCAGTCGCTAGTTTTTTCGCACGCGTTTCAAACTTCGCGCGGCTTTCTGATTTTTTACAATTCACCGGTTCTTGTTCTCCGGCAAAGGTGAAAGATGCAGAAAAAATTGAAAGAAAAAGAATTAAAGTTTTCATATTACCTCACTGATTTCGAATAATTAGCTGTAGCCTTTCGCCACGATTAACCATGGCAATTCACCACATCTTCGTTTATCGACATACACGACTTGCAATTAAATCAGCTTAGGCCTGTGGTGAGGTGCTTGCAAATGCATATTGCGCTGTTCAACGTAAATTCCATCGGAGGTAAATATGTTACGAGCCGCTATTGTATTTTTCGTTTTGGCCTTAGTAGCCATTTTATTCGGAGCAACCGGCTTTGCCGGCGTTTCAATGGAAATCGGTCGTGTCTTGCTGGCCGTCTTTTTAATTCTTGCAGCAATTAGCTTTGTCGCAAGTCTTATCGGCGGCAAACGACAAGATTACCTTCCTTAAATTATGGTTCCCCACAGGGATATGATTTACCAACCTCTCTTGTGTGAGTCATATCCCTGTCATCTTTCTCTAAAAAGGAGATTCGTATGCTAAAGCTAGCCATCCTTTCTATGCTTTTAGTTTTTCTTAGTTTTTCTTCGGGGTGCGCGAACAAAGCTAAACCCGTAGAGTTTCCTGAAGGTGCAAGCCCTAGCGTAGAAATGGGCCGTCTTGAAACCGACATTCAACAAGCTGAATTGGATCAGGTCGATATTACCGCCCCTGACTATTTTTCTGTGGCTAAACGAAAGCTGGCCGAAGCCAGAAAAATGGAATCTGAAGGCAAACCCGAACATAAAATTCTTAAAACCGTAGGCGAAGCCCGTGGTAATTTAAATTACGCTATTGTGACTCAACAGGATTTCAGAGGCGAATTAAATGATATTTTAGAAGCCCGTGAAATGGCGTTAAAGGCCGGAGCTCTTGAAAACTACCCGAGTGAATTTTCGCGTGTAGATTGGGATTTAAAAGACGCCGTGAAAGGTTATAAACCTAATAAAGAATTTTTATCTTTTAGCACCCATCAACAATTTAAAAATAAATATTACGACCTGCAAAAACGCGCCATTGCCGCTAACGATAAAGTTGAACGCACGATTGCGGTTGAAGAATTAAATTTTGATCCGGCAGAGGCCGATGTTTACCGTGATGGTGAAAAAATTCTGATTCGTTTAAAAGGCGAAACCTTTGCGCCTGGCCAAGCTGAAATTTCAGAAGGGGCGCATCCAACATTAGATAAAGTAAAAGAAATTTTATCTTCGATGGATGCAGAACAAGTTAAAGTCGAAGGTTTTACAGACTCAACCGGAAGTGCTGCTGTTAATCAAAAACTTTCTGAACAACGTGCAGAATCAGTAGCTGATTATCTTTTAGCTCCTGATGGAGCCCCATTAACTACTTCAGAAATTGAATATCAAGGCCTAGGCGCAAAAAAACCAGTAACATCAAATTTAACTAAAGAAGGTCGTGCGGCGAATCGTCGCGTAGACATCATCATTACGCCAACAAAGGTTGAGTAAGAAGGTTTTATGCAAATCGAAATACCACATGAAGCTGTTGTTAAATATATGGAACGCCGAAAAACCGACGTTGAAAACTGTCGTACAGCCCTTCAAAGCGGTAACCTATCGGTCTTAGAAACCGTCGGACACCAGCTTAAAGGTAACGGCATTACCTTCGGCTTTCCTGAAATTTCAACGATTGGTGAAGCTTTAGAAAACGCTGCTAAAGAGCGCAACACGAAAGCCGCCAGCGAGCAAGTTGATGCTTTAGCAAGCATAGTTGAGAAAAGTTCGCTTCTGCACTAATTGTCCTTTTTGTCGTCGTGCTGGGGCTTTTTTCCAAGCGTATTCAAAATAAATTTACTCAGAGCGGACAGATTCTCTGCGAGTTGTGGCTCAGCGATTGCTTATATGAGCGGTATACTGAAATTTAAATTCAGAGGGGTGAAAATAATGAATCAGTTTACGCACGTGGATGCGACTAAATTAGTCCTTCCACGCCATGGAAGAATTTTAATTGTTGAAGATGACAAAGACCTAGCCGAAGTATTGGCTGACAAATTCGCATTTGAAGGAGCTTACGTAGAGATCGCTAACGATCCGTACGAAGCGCTTAATCAATTAAGCGAACATCACTTTGATTTAGTGATTATGGATTGGCAACTGCCCGATATGACCGGCGGTGAAACTTTAAAACAGGCCGATCGTAACGCTATGATCGATCCATTAGCTTCAGAGCAATGGACAATGAAAAAAACACCGGTTGTGATTCTTTCTGCTCACAAGGCCAGAGAATGCAGAACCAACAAAAATAGCACGTATCGTGTAGTTTCTTATGTTAGCAAGCGCCAGCCGTTTGCGAATATCATGAAAAATCTAAAAGATATTTTCTCGATGACCCTTACACCCAAGCTTGTAAGAGCCGTTTAAAATAAAACTTAAAGTAAAACCTCAAAAGTCTTCTAACAGAAAAATCCTGATCTAGCCATCAGCTTTCTGTTAGAAGATTTTCCCTTTTTATTTAAAAACAAAAAGCCCGCATCACTAGGACGCGGGCTTAAATAAAAACTTAAATTTTTAACTAAACACCTACTGAG
>CAMLRE010000388.1 GCA_946482355.1 uncultured Bdellovibrio sp. | reverse complement strand
TCTCGTGTTTTACGAAATCACCACCATGAGTTTCGATCATAAAAAATGACATCTCTGGGTACTGCGACTTTAGTCGGGTCATCTCTTCAACAATCAATTGAATGTTCTTTGGATCGTCATCACTCATACCAAAACGGTGGTGTGGGCTATATCCATAAACTTCAATGGCACGCTCTACCGAAGCACGAATAGCTTTTTGTTTTAATTCGGCCGTCGACATTTTAAATTCGTGGTCACCAAAACCTTGGCGGACATGTTTATTACTGCAGGCAAATAAACTTAAATAATTTGGCTCTAACGGAAGGTGGCCGTTTTTCACGAACTCGTAAATTCCGGCACGTAAAGTCTCTGCCGAATGACCGCGCGCCGTGATGACCGAGATCGGACGTTGATTAAAAACTGCATGATAGAAACAATCCCACGAAGGACCTTTCCACTGCCCATCCGGATGACCTAAAGCGACCATCACATCTTGCACGAAGCTTTGCTTTTTACCTAATTGGCGCTCAACTTCTTCAATCTGTACATCACGGAAATGCCTGAAAGTTCCAACCGCATCATCAAAAGAAATGTCATAGTGTTCGTAAGGCCCAGATTTACCAATGCTTGAGTGATGCAAAGCCCACTCCGCAGAAGATAAATGCAATTCTTCTTTAGTCTGTTTATGAAATAAAATTAACGGTGTTGTTAAAAAAGCAATGTTGTCATCGAAGTCAAAAAAGTAAAAACTACGACCGCCGCGATGGAAATTTCTATCCGGCTCTTTCGATCTAGTTTGTCCCAGCTCAAGCTGGCCTTTTTTTGTTTCGTCTGACATAAACTTCTATTTTTTCTTCTTAGTAATAGTCTTCTTTGCAGGTGCTGCTTCAGCTTTTTCGGCAGAAGCTGGAGCTTTTTTAACGGCTTTTGTAGCTTTTTTTGCGCCAGCCTTTTTACCGCCTTTACCCTTAGTTCCAGCTTCCGCTAATTTCTCGTTCATTAGCTCAAAAGCCTTCTCTTTAGTAATATTATCAGCCGTTACACCCTCTGGTAAGCCAACATTTGTTTTACCGGCTTTAAGGTATGGACCATAAGGGCCATTAAATAAACTTACTTCGATATCAAATTGCGGATGTTTACCAAATTCTTTAAGTGCTGCTGCTTTACCACGTCCCTTTTTAGGAATCGCAAATAAAGCCAGGGCTTTTTCTAAATTCATTGTGAAAACTGATTCTGTTTTTGGAATTGAACGGTAATCACCGTCACAAACAACGTACGGACCAAAACGGCCAACACCAGCTTTAATATCTTTACCGTTACCAGGATTTGTTCCTAACGATTTTGGTAAAGCTAAAATTTCTAAAGCCATCTCATAAGTCACAGTCGCAGGGTCCATACCCGGAGGAAGAGTCGAACGTTTGATCTCTTCATCATCGTTTTCACCTAACTGAACATAAGCACCGTAACGGCCGTTAAGAACGTAAATTTTCTTACCTGTTTTAGGATCAGTACCCAGTGAATCGGCACCTTTTAATTTTTGTTCGATTAATTTTTCAATTGTATCAGATGTTACATCAGCCGGAGCCTCTGCATCTGGAATTGAAGCACTGAAAGATTCTTCGCCTCTTTGTGTTTTTACATAAGCGCCGTATTTACCAACGTGGAATTCGTACTTATCTAAACCATCAAGTTTGATTGTGCGCGCTTCTTCAGGATTGATGTTTCCTTCTTCTTCAGCGACCAGATTACGTAAACCTTTTTTACCGTGATAAACGCTCGCTAAATAACTTTCCCAGTCTAATTCTCCATCAGCGATATTATCCAGTGATTGTTCCATCTCAGAGGTAAAACCTAAATCCACGTACTGAGTTAAGTGATTAGCTAAAAGTTTTGAAACAACCATCGCTGTAAATGTCGGAACTAAAGCGTTCCCCATTTTTTTAACGTAGCCACGGTCAATAATAGTTCCGATAACAGAGGCGTACGTTGACGGGCGGCCGATACCTTCTTTTTCCATTGTTTGAACTAAAGAGGCCTCGGTGAATCTCGCCGGTGGTTTTGTTTCGTGCGCTGTTGGTTCCATCTTCTGTGGTTTCACAGAATCATTTTGTTTTAATTGTGGTAAGCGCACTTCGCGTGATTCAAGATCTGCTTCTGGATCATCAGAACCTTCTACGTAAGCACGTAAGAAACCTGGAAATTCAATTGTCGTACCAGTAGCATTGAAAATTGTGTTATCTGCAGACAACTTGGCTGACACTTGCTTTTGACGAGAATCAGTCATTTGCGAAGCCATCGTACGTTTCCAGATTAATTCATAAAGTTTTAATTGCGGGCCAGATAAACCTGTATCATCCGGATCTTGAAAGTGTGTTCCCGCTGGACGGATACACTCATGGGCCTCTTGCGCGCCTTTTACTTTTTTACCTTCATAAGTTCTAGGTTGTGCCGGTAAATAATCTTTACCGTACTTTTCACTGATCGCTGTGCGCGCTGCTTGAATCGCTTCTTGTGATAATGACGTCGAGTCAGTACGCATGTAAGTGATAAAACCTTGTTCGTAAAGTTTTTGCGCCACTTGCATTGTTTCACGAGAACTCATCCCTAATTTACGATTGGCCTCTTGTTGTAAAGTTGACGTGATAAACGGAGCATATGGTTTTCTGTGAACGGGTTTTTCTTCAACCTCTGTCACTTTCCACGATGCTGCTTGAACTTTTGCGGCTAAGCTTTGGGCTGATTTAGAATCTAAAACTAATAAATCTTTTCCGGCATTCAGTTGACCTGTTAAACCATCGAAGTCTTTACCAGTTGCTACACGTTTTTGATCTACCGTTAAAAGTTTGGCTTCAAAACTTTCGCCGTTTTTATCTAAATACGCAGTTAAACCGTAGTAGTTAGATTTTTTAAAACGGATGCGTTCTTTTTCACGCTCAACAATCAAACGCACCGCAACTGACTGCACGCGGCCCGCTGATAACCCGTAAGCCACTTTTTTCCAAAGCAATGG
>CAMLRE010000387.1 GCA_946482355.1 uncultured Bdellovibrio sp. | reverse complement strand
AATAAACGATTGGTCATGCCCGGATGAGCATTGCCTTCCCACAAAGCTGTTTTACGGCCGCACAAAAGTGCTGCTAACAACATCGGAGCCGAAGCATAACCACCTACACCTAAGACAAACTGGGGCTTATGAGTTAAGATAATCCAGAACGATTGAAGAATACCGAAAGGAATTTTTACTAATGTTTTAAGTTTAGCAAAAATTTGACCTTTCATATTTAACTTACCACTTTGAATAAGTTGTAATTTATAACCGGCTTTAGGAACAATACGTGATTCCATTCCCTGTGGAGTACCGACAAATAAAATATCAGCTTGTGCATCCTTTTTAAGGATTGCTTCAGCAATAGAGATCGCCGGATAGATGTGTCCACCTGTTCCGCCACCTGCGATGATAATTTTATTTTTTTGCACTGACATACTATCCTTAACGGTAATTTTCTGAAGCTTCGATGTTCAGTAAAACTCCAAACATTAAACAAATAATCACTAACGAACTACCACCATAACTTAAAAATGGCATCGTTAAACCTTTAGTGGGAAGTAAACCCATCACCACACCCATATTAATAAAAACTGAAAGGGCGAAAGTGATTGTTAAACCTAAAGCTAAAGTCTTTTTAAATAGATCTTCTGTTTTGATCGCGATTCTAAATCCACGAAACACCACAAAACCAAAAAGTAATAATACCGCACAGATTCCGATAAAGCCGTTTTCTTCACCCAAGATGGCCATCGTGAAATCTGTGTGTGCCTCTGGTAAGAAAAATAATTTACCTTGGCTCTGGCCTAAACCTTCACCCGTTAATCCACCTGAATGAATGGAAAGCATTGACTGAATCACTTGGAAACCTTTTTTTGCTGGATCAGACCATGGGTCTAAAAACGCCATGACACGTGCCTTACGATAGGCCACATTCCAAACTAAGAAATAAAACATCGGAATTGCAGCAAGCCCGAAGCCCACAAAATATTTTACCGATAAACCGAAAGTGAAAAGTAAAGCCACACCCACGGCTAAGATAATCGCAAAACTTCCGAAGTCAGGTTGTTTTAATAAAACTAAAATCGGCAAGATTAACATTAAGCCGATCCAACCCCATTTTACATTACGAAGAGTGTTTTGGTGTTTACACACAATACTGGCTACAAAAAAGCTGAAGGCGATTTTTAATAACTCAGAAGGTTCAAAACGAATTCCTAAAGGTAATTGAATCCAACGAAGAGCTCCACCCACACGCACACCAAGGCCTGGAATAAATGTCGCTAAAAGTAAAACCGTAGCAGCGATCCAAACAGCCCAACCGTACTTGCGAATTTTTTCAAACGGAATTTGTACCGCGCACACCAAAGCTAAAATACCGATAAGAGTAAAGATTGCTTGGCGTTTAAAAAAGTAAAGACCATCGCCGTAAGATTCGATCGCGAAAATGTAACTTGAACTATAAACTTGAACTAAGCCCACGCCTAAAAGCGCGAAGATAGAAAGAAAAAGACTTGAAGATAAAAATTTTGTCTGAAGCTTGATGTTTTTCAAAGTTTTCTCCGTCGGGATTGGTGAATCCAGACGGAGTCTTTGAACCTAAAAACAACCTATCTGAATTTTTTGACGATCTCTTTAAAATATTCGCCTCTCTCTTCGTAACTGTCAAACATATCAAAGCTTGAGCAGGCCGGAGAAAGAAGAACGATGTCGCCAATACGAGATTTTTGGTAAGCGATTAAAACCGCCTCTTCAAACGTCCCGATCAGGTAAGTTTCAGTAAAATCACCTAAATCACGGTTGATGCGCTCTTTAGCCTCACCCACTAGAATTAACGACTTCACTTTACGTTTAATCATATTACGTAACGGCTCGTAGTTAAGATTCGTGTCTTTACCACCAGCAATCAAAATTACGTTTTCATCAAAACAGTCTAGGGAACGTAAAACCGCGTGCACGTTAGTCGCTTTAGAGTCGTTGTAGAACAGAACTCCGCCTACTTTACGCACATACTCTAAACGGTGTTTAAGACCGCTGAAACCATCGATCGCTCTTTGGATTGCGTCATGGTTAGCACCGTATTCACGGGCTAAAAGTAAAGCCGCCATAACGTTTTCGATCGAGTGTTTACCTTTCATTTTAATGTTTTTCACATTGAAAGACTCGATATCTGGACCTGTGCGAACTTTGATTTCGTCGCCGATATTAACCGCACCACCGATATTCATGATTTGTGGCTCTAAAGCTGGTTTTCTAGAGAAGTAGAAAATACGACCGCGCTGAACTGCTGGATCGCGAGCTAGTTCAACAACCGCGTTATCATCGGCATTTAAGATCGATGTTGTCGCTTGGTTTGTATTTTTAAACACTTTACGTTTGGCATTTACGTACTCTTCCATTGAACGGTAACGGTCTAAGTGATTTTCTGCTAAATTTGAGAAAACGACGTTCGCTGGATTAAAATTCACGCAGTGCTCAAGCATAAAGCCAGACACTTCGGCGATCACAAGCTTCGCTTTTTTCTCTTCTAAAAGATAATTTGTGATTGGGTTTTCATTAGAACCACCCACCCACACGTCGATGCCAGATTCTTTTAACATTGATTCTGCTAAACGTGCGATTGTTGTTTTACCGTTTGTACCCGTCACTGCAGCCACAGGTTCTTTAATAAAACCCGCAGCAAATTCAAATTCACCCGTGATTTTTACACCTTGTTGGCGTGCATATTCAAAAATCTTTAAGTGTGAAGCCACCCCCGGAGAAAGAATAACTAAATCTTGCGATAAGAATGTTTTTGGCGAATGTGAACCTAATTCAAACTTGATGTTTGTGTAACCTTCAAGCTGGTCTAATTGCGCCGATAATTCTGGCTTTGATTTGTGATCTGTAATTGTTACGTTAGCTTCGTATTTTGTTAAAAACTTCGCTAAAGAAACGCCTGTTTTACCAAGACCTACTACAAGGATCTTTTTATCTTTTAGTTCTGACAACTCTGTCCACATAACCTTATCCTACCTTAACTTGA
>CAMLRE010000386.1 GCA_946482355.1 uncultured Bdellovibrio sp. | reverse complement strand
TAACGATTTCCCATCGGAAGATCAACAACCTGGGTATTCTTTGTCTGATTGATATGAATATCTTTAGGTAAGTTCTTCTGAATGGTTTCGATTAATGATTCTTTAAAAGCGTGACGTTTAAAATGCGTGTTGTGAATAAGACTGACTTCACGTGTTGGCACCGGAGACGCAAATTCTTTCACTTGCTTGCGGTTACCAACTTCTTGGGCAGCTAAATACGGAAGCAAAGTAAACCCAGTTTCCTGATCCACCATACGGCGTAGGGTTTCTATACTTCCAGATTCGAATTTAATATTTCTATGAATGTCTGTCACCTTTTTTCTGTTCTTACAGATCGCTAAAGACTGATCTCTAAAACAGTGACCTTCAGTTAACAGCCATAATTCATTTGAATTTAAATCTGTCTGTTGCACTTTGGCTTTTGAAGCTAAAGCACTTTTTTCTGAAGCGTAAACTAAGAAGGGCTCGTAAAATAACGGTGTTGATTCTAAACTTGGGTCATCAATCGGTGTTACTAATAAACCCACATCTAACGAAGAATTTTTTAAACGCTCTAAAATTTGTTCAGTTTGTAATTCTTCAACGTGAATTTGTAATGCCGGATGTTTTGTCGAAAATTTCTTTAAGAATAACGGCAATAAGTACGGCGCTAACGTTGGAATAACCCCAACAGTCACTTCACCTTTTACTTCACCGTTATTATCTTGAATGATTTCGTGAAAGTGTTGGCTTTCAGTTAAAATCACACGCGCTTGAGTCACTAATGAAGCCCCGATTTTTGTTGTTTTAACCGGTTGGTGACTGCGATCAAAAATTTGAACGCCTAACTCTTCTTCTAACTTTTGAATCTGCATTGATAATGTCGGTTGAGTGATCGAACAACTTTCAGCCGCTTGGCCAAAGTTTTTAAATTTATCGACAGCCACAATGTAAGTTAACTGAGTCAGCGTCATTTCATACCTTCTATTTAAACAGAATCGGAATCGTTAAATATGATTTTTTCTTAGCTTTCGGAAAATGTAAATTCGCAAACAGCGATTTCAGAAGTTTTTTTGTGTAAATGACTTCTTGTTGGTTATGCGAAAGCGATACCAATGTATTAGTCACTTCTTGGTAACCCGTTACATTCCCCGCCGGAGAAATTTCTAACCTAATAGAAACAGTTCCATGTGTTGGATTGATCTTAGCCACTTCTTCAGAAAATACATACATCGCTTCTGATAAAGGCTTTTGCACCTGTGCCGTTGTTAAACCACCCACCACGTAAGGCCTTGGTTCAACAAACCAACCATGAATCACTAAACGCGCTTTTTGCGGATCGCGCGTGCCTTTAACTTCAGTCACCCCGTGCGGAAAGCGTGGGTCAAAAACCACTAACTGGTTAAAGTTAGCCGGAATACGATCCACAAAACTTTGATATTCACGGTCTTGTTGATCTTGAAAGGTGCTCCAGTAATCAAGCACATCAGGTTTCATAATTAGCGTTTCGCCACCTTTAAAAGCTTTCGGATCAATTGTTAACGAATACACAAAAGCCCACGGGCCATGGGGCACATCAGAATGTAAATTCTGATAACAGCCATCGACATAATAACTCATCCACGGAGGAGAGATATCATGACACCCTAGATTTTCACGCCCCCACTGCACTAATTGAGAGTGAAAATTTTGATAAATCTTTTTTGTAAAATAATAAAAAGCAGGAGTTCTGATTAAGTGATACTGGTCTTCGAAATACCAGTAATCCCAAACAAAACGTTTTGAATCGGTTCCGCGCGGGTTTGAAAAATTCTGATCAAACTCCGCACGTAATTTTTTAGCTTCAGGAAAAAAGTTTTTATGAACCGAAAAATGTTTCACTAATAAACTTTCTTTAAGCCTGAGCTACTTTTTGTGAAATACGGCCGAATAAACTTTCACCTTTGTCATTGAACATTTCAATTTCAATAGTGTCGCCCACTTTCATAAATGGCGTAGAAGGTTTACCGTCGTTGATTTGTTCTAACGTGCGCTTTTCAGCTAAACAGCTCGAACCAACTGTTGCATCTTCATTCGCAACAGTACCTGAACCAATTAAAGTTCCGGCTGCTAAATCACGCGTTTTCGCCGCATGAGCGATTAACTGACCAAAATGAAAATGCATTTCTTTAGCGTTCGCTTTACCAAAGAACTGGCCGTTGTAAGTTACGTTAAGTGGTAACTGCACACGGCCATCTTTCCACGCTGAACCAAGTTCATCTGTTGTTAAGGCTAAAGGAGATAATGCTTTATTAGGTTTAGATTGGAAAAAACCAAACCCCTGCGCTAGCTCCTCTGGAATTAAGCCGCGCAGGGAAACATCGTTAATTAAAACATGTAACTTAATGTGCTTAAGAGCCTGCTCCGGAGTAACTCCCATCGGAACATGATCTACAATCACACCTACTTCAGCTTCAAAATCCGTACCGTGCGAAAAATCACGCTGCGGAATATCTTCGATAGGATCTAAAAATCTTCCGCTTTCAGCTTGGTACATTAACGGAACTGTTAATAACGTTTCTGGTAAAGCGGCATTACGCGCTTTACGCACAAGCTTAATATGATGAATGAAAGCAGAGCCATCGGCAAAAAGCCATGTGCGCGGTAAAGCTGAGGCAAAAATGGCAGGACTAGAAACAGTCTGAGCACCAGCCGCACTTCCGCTATTTAATTGGTCGTAGCGAGCTTTTAGTTTTGGTTCTACAGCCGCCCAATTTTCCATAGCGTTTAATAAATTCGGTGCAATATCTTTTACTGATATAAAAGATTTATTATCACGGCTAACAACTACTAATTCACCGTCTTTAGAATTTGATACTTTAAGTGAAGCTAATTTCATGAGTCTCTAGATCCTTTTTGTACTTAGTCGAAAGTAAATAATAAGTTAGCACCAACACCGCGAGAGCTTTTAAGACCATCAGCCACTTCGCCAGAAATTGTTTCAAAAAATAAATTTAAACCTAGGTTCGGAGTCATTTTAAATTGCGCACCGAAAGTTA
>CAMLRE010000385.1 GCA_946482355.1 uncultured Bdellovibrio sp. | reverse complement strand
TACCAAAACGATCACGGAATGGATTATCTAATAAACCTGCGCGCGTTGTAGCGCCAATTAAAGTAAATGGCGCTAATTGAAATTTCATCGACATCGCGCCCAAGCCTTCGCCGGTAACGATATCGATGTAATAATCTTCCATCGCTGTATAAAGGTACTCTTCAATTGAAGTGTGTAAGCGGTGAATCTCGTCGATAAATAAAATTGAATAAGGCTTTAACGAAGTTAGAATCGCCGCTAAATCCCCTTTTTTATCAATCGCCGGAGCTGACGTAATTTTAATTTCTACATTTAATTCATGCGCGATGATTTGCGCTAAAGTCGTCTTACCTAATCCCGGAGGACCAAATAATAACGTGTGATCTAAAGGTTCTTGGCGGTTTTTAGCCGCTTGCAAAAACACTTTAATTTTTTCTTTAACATCATCCTGACCCGGAAACTCTTCGAATTTTTGCGGACGAAGTTTATTTTCCCACTTTGTTTCTGTTTCAAATTGGCCAGATTCAATAATTCTAGTCATGCGACTTATTTCCTAATTCAGGTTACTATAATTGGCCTGAAAGTTTTTGTAGACCTTGGCGCACACCTTCTTCAAGGGTTGCCGTAGGTGGAACTGATTCAATAAATTGATCTACTAAATTAGATTTAAAACCTAAATTCACTAACGCCGAAGCAATTTGTCTATGTGTTTCAGGTTTTGCCTTAGCACCGGCTTTACCTTTCGTTTCGATAATCACAAGCTTACCTTGTAAAGTCAGAACGATCTGTTCAGCTGTTTTTTTACCGATCTTAGGTAAACCTGATAAAGCTTTCGCATCACCCGCTTCAATCCACGCCTGAATCTGTTGCATTGGTGCACCTGACATCGCCGTTAAGGCCATCTTTGGGCCAATGCCATTTACTTTTAATAATTGCATGAAGAATTCTTTTTCAGGTTTTGTTAAAAAACCAAAAAGTGTAAACGCATCTTCACGAACATGAGAATAAATCCATAACGGAAGTTTTTGGCCAATTAAAACCTGAGCGTCAGCTAAAGTTTGAGTTGTTGTCAGCACTTCGTAGCCAACACCATTAACCGTTAAAATTAAATTGTCGGTTGTGACATCAAATACTGTGCCTTCTAAAAATCCGATCATGCTGTCATCTCCCGTTTTTTCGAAATTGTTTTCTTAAGCGCGGCAAAACGCAGTTGTGTAGCATGAAAACACGCCATCGCCAAGGCATCCGAAGCATCAAGTGATTTTACCGGCGGAAGTTTTAAAAGATTTTGCACCACTAAGCGCACATGCTCTTTTTCGGCTCCCCCGTTACCCGTGATTCCTTTTTTAACAACGCGAGTGGCGTATTCGTGAACTTCACAGCCAGCTATTAAAGCTTCGTAAAGCACCACGCCACGTGCATGCCCCAGCTTAAAAGCTGAGTCTGCATTTTTACCTAAAAAGATTTTTTCTAAAGACACATGATCTGGCTTATAACTTTTCATCAGATCACGAACACCTTCGCCGATTTCAAGTAGTCTTGTACTT
This sequence comes from uncultured Bdellovibrio sp., assembly GCA_946482355.1. The sequence continues at coordinate 1,503 of CAMLRE010000385.1, read as the reverse complement.
AAGTTTTCTTCGGCATTAAATTTAAGAACGCCGTACTCAAGAGCTTTCATCACAAGCGGTTGTGTGCTTGAAACTTCAAGCACTGCGAAACCTAAAAATCTTGATCCGGGGTCAATTCCTAAAATAATCATCTCGATATTTATTCAACACTAAACCCCTTGCAGCGCCAACAATATAATGCCAGAATTAAAGCCAGATGACACAAGATGGAATGCCTAAAAAAGACCAGAAAGATTCTCTAGCGATAAAGAGAATTGAAAGCTTACAAGCTGAGCTTGAGCAAAATCCACGCTCTCTTTCTTTTCCCCAATTGGCTGATCTTTACTTAGAAAAAGACATGGTCGATGAAGCCTACGATGTGCTTCAAAAAGGTTTACATTTTCATCCGAATTCTGTGAGCGGAATGCTGATTCTGACTCGTATTTTGAAAACAAGAAACCATTTTCCGGAAGCCGAAGCTTTACTTAACAAATCGATCCGTTTAGCTCCGCAAAACTGGCAAGCCTATCTAATGCGTGCTGATCTTTACGTGCGCACGGGAAAACATAAAGCAGCCCTTGAAGACTTTAAAAAAGTGTTGATGTTCAACTCAACTCACCCGGTGGCGCGTAAAGCTGTGGCAAAGCTAGAGATGATCACCGCTGATCAAGACATTGATGCCGATGCTGAATTTTCAGTCCAACCGCTGCAAAAAATGGCGGAAATTCCAGAACCTAAACCCACAGAGCCTGAGACCGCACCGTTTGGACAAATCTCTCCCAAATTAGAGCGTATTTTATCAGTGATTGATGCATTTACTATGCGCCAGGATTACGCCAAAGCTCTTAAATTGCTTTATGAATGCAAATCTGAGTTTGGAGCTCATCCTGAAATCGAAGATCGTTTATTAAAGCTTTCACAGTATGAAACTGCTGAAAAAATACGCCCAAAAACAGAGGCCAAAATCTCTGAATCTAAAAAAGCTCTGATCATCGAGAAAAAGCAAAAAGCTTTAGAATTATTGCTGCGCAGAATAATGAAGATGCAAAACGAGCGATTAGTTCACAACTAGTCCGTAAACAGTTATATTTATTCAATAAATTCATTATTGGAGTAAGTATGTACGAAACGGCAGATTTTAGAAAAAACTTAAAAATCATGGTTGAAGGCTCACCTTATGTGATCGTTGATTTCCAACACGTTAAACCAGGAAAAGGAAATCAGTTCTCTAGAACTAAACTAAGAAACTTATTAACTGGTCAAAACTTAGAGCGCACTTTCAAGTCTGGCGAAAAATTCGAAGTACCTGATGTTCAAAACATCGAGATGACTTTCTTATACAAAGACGACAACGGTTTTAATTTCATGAACCAAGCTAACTACGAACAGCTTTGCATGATGGAGCACGAAGTTGGCGATGCGAAAAATTACTTAATCGAAAACTTAAACGTATTTATCACCATCTATAACGAAAAAGCAGTTAACGTTGAAGTTCCAAAAGCTATCAACATGAAAGTGGCGCAA
>CAMLRE010000384.1 GCA_946482355.1 uncultured Bdellovibrio sp. | reverse complement strand
GATTAAATCAGATTGTTTAACGATTTTGTAAGCGTACATTCTGTTAACCCATTTAGTGATTTTAGAGAAAGCTAATAAATCGTATTCAGCTAAAACGGCATAGTAATCTTCTGAACCCGGTGTTAAATCTTTTTTAACTAATAAAGTCATGTGGTCGTTAGTGATAGAACCTTGGTGTTCGTTTTTACCGCTAAAAGACCCCTGCGCTAATTGCGCAAAGCTAGCTGAAGTAAAAGCTGTAAGAGCTGCTGCAACAAGGTATTTGGTCGAATTTTTCATTAGTTTCATGGTTTTCTCCTATTAAATTAAATGAATACAGGGTGTTTTAGAGCAATTAACTAACCACCTTAAAACGCATAAAATGGCTATATAAGCTTAGAACCGTCCAGGGCTTTATCAGGAGTCGTAAATAGTCACTTTTTTGTAAGACTTAGTAGTGCTATCGTTACTTTTATGGATTTAACTTGGTTAGGAACAGCGGGTTTTATTGTTAAGGGCGAGCAAGGAACGATTGCTTTTGACCCGTTTTTATCTCGGGGCGAAGGCGAAAAATCACCTTTCACCGTAAACTCTTTTGCAAATGTCGAAGGGGTTTTTATCGGTCATGGGCACTTTGATCATACCTACGATGTTCCGCAGATTGCGCTTCATTCTGATACTAAGATTTTTGCTCCGGGGCTTACGGGTTTAATGCTAAAGCTTCGAGGTTTACCTTCAGATAAATTGATTCATGCTTCTCACAATGAAATGCTTTTTAAAAAATTTAACTTACGCGCGCATCGCAGTTCGCATGTGAAGTTTGATTTACCGTTAGTTTATTCAACTTTAAAAAGATGTAAGTTAGGTGATTGTTCTAAACTGTGTGGGCTAGGACTAGGTTACCCTAAAGGTTTGGTTCAAACTTATTCGTTTGAAATTAAAAACAAAAAAATTCTTTTTATCAGTTCTGCCGGTTGTACCGAAGAAGAACTCAAGAAGTATCGAAATTTAGAAGTCGATTATTTGCTGGCGCCACTACAGGGTCATTCAGATATTCAAGGCATCGTGGCCAAGCAAACAAAGATCATAAATCCAAAAGTTGTTATTCCTCATCATCACGATGATTTTTATCCACCGTTAAGCCAGTCGATATCAGTCGATATTTTTAGAGAAAAACTAAAACGTCTTGAATACAAAGGCGAAGTTCTTGAAATTCCGCTTTTTCAAAGTTGTGATATTTAATTTTTGAATGAATTAGAGATTTTTTGAGCGGCCTAAAATGGCGGAAAGTGAGGGATTCGAACCCTCGATCCCCGCGAAGGGATGCCAGTTTTCAAGACTGGTGTATTCAACCGCTCTACCAACTTTCCGTCGATTGTTTTATTAAAAATGAGCCTTCGGTTCAATGAGTTTTTCGCGAATCAGCATTTCAACGCTCTGCACACAAAATCTGAAAAGCCCAAGACAGCTGCTCTTTTTGCATAAGAAAATTCCAGAATGAAAATTAATGACTGGGTTTACACTTTCGATTCGGATATTCAGATGTTTAAAAACTTCTTTTTGCCTGTTAGATCAACAATTTTGCGTCTGAATAGTGGTGATAGCATCATGATTTCGCCCATCGATTTTACCGAGGCAGATTGGGCCGAGATTAAGTCGAATTTGCAAGTGAAGCACATAGTAGCCCCATGTGATTTGCATCACCTCTTCGTGAAATCTGCGAAGAAAAACCTCAAAGAAGCTAAGCTTTGGGCTGCTAAAGGTTTAGCTCAGAAACGCAATGATTTAACCTGGGATTTTGAGCTTTTGCCAAAAAATTGGACAATGTCTGAAGAAATCGAATTAATTCCCGTCTTGGGGGGATCAACTCACGAAATGATGTTTTATCATAAACAGGCAAAAACTTTAGTTGTGACCGATCTGATTTTTAATGTTCATAACCAACAAGGTTTTTTAAATTGGATTATTCAACACGCGTTCGGTACCTGGAATCGCCCGGCGATCAGCCGTTGGTTTAAAACCACTTTGAAAAATAAAAAAGAATTTAAAATTACGGCAGAGAAAATTTTATCGTTAGATATAGAAATGATCGTGATGGCTCATGGAGATATTATCGCCGAAAATGCAAAGGGCGTTTTAACAAACGCCCTTCGTGAAAGAAATCTGATTTAATTCTATAGAACTATTTAATCTCTGTTTTGTTACCCATGTAGCCGCGTAAAGCTTTTGGAATTTCAATTGTTCCATCTTCACGTTGATAATTTTCAAAGATCGCAATCAATGTTCTACCGACAGCTAAACCAGAACCGTTCAATGTATGCACGAACTGTGGTTTACCACCGTCTTTAGGTTTAAAACGAATGTTCGCACGACGTGCTTGAAAGTCTTCAAAGTTAGAGCAAGAGCTGATTTCACGGTAAGTGTTTTGACCCGGCATCCATACTTCTAAATCGTAAGTTTTCGCAGATCCAAAACCCATGTCACCAGTACATAGTAAAGACTTACGGTAAGAAAGTTCTAACTCAGTTAAAATTTTCTCGGCGTGAGAAGTTAATTGCTCATGCACTTCATAAGATTGAGACGGATGACAGAAAGTCATTAACTCAACTTTATTAAATTGATGTTGGCGAATTAAACCTTTCGTATCTTTACCAGCAGAACCAGCTTCAGATCTGAAACATGGAGAATACGCACAGAAAGACTGAGGTAATTGGTCTTCATTTAAAGTTTCATTGTTATAATAGTTGGTCACCGGAACTTCAGCTGTAGGAATTAAACAGTAATCTGTGCCTTCTAATTTAAAAACATCTTCTTTAAATTTTGGAAACTGACCAGTGCCGATAAAACTATTTGTGTTCGCCATAAATGGCGGAATCATTTCAGTGTAGCCGTGCTGAGTAGAGTGCATGTCCATCATAAATTGGATCAAGGCACGTTCCATCTGAGCGGCTGCGCCTTTTAAGAAAGTAAAGCGCGCGCCAGTGACCTTAGCGGCACGTTCAAAATCTAAAATATTTAATTTTTCGCCAAGCTCGATATGTTCTTTCGCTTTGAAAGAAAATTT
>CAMLRE010000383.1 GCA_946482355.1 uncultured Bdellovibrio sp. | reverse complement strand
GCCGTAAGCACAGGAGCTGCTTGTTCAAGCGGTAACCCTGAGCCAAGCCCTGTGTTATTAGCTGTGGGCTTAACTCGCCAAGAAGCACAGAACTCGCTTCGTGTAAGCTTTGGCTGGACGACAACTCAAGAACACGTTGATTTATTTATTCACCAATTAGTTGAAATTGTTGCGCACTTAAGAAGCGTTAACGAAATGGAAAATGCAAATGTCTAACGAGACGAAAAAGAAAAAAGTATTAGTGGCGATGAGCGGGGGAGTTGACTCTTCTGTGGCAGCGGCCCTTTTAAAAGAACAAGGTTACGACGTTGTCGGCGCCACAATGCAGGTTTGGGATTACACAAACTGCGATATCACAGAAGGTAACGGAACTTGTTGTTCATCACTTGATGTGGATGATGCAAGATCGGTAGCTGATAAGTTAGATATTCCGTTTTATGTTTTAAACTGCGAAGCTAAATTTAAAGCTTCGGTGATTGATCCGTTTGTAAATGCGTACCTTCAAGGTCAAACACCACTTCCTTGTGTGAACTGCAACACATATTTGAAATTTGACCACTTGGTTAAAAAAATGAAAGAGCTTGAATGTGATTACTTAGCAACTGGTCACTACGCTCAAGTTATTCAAAATGAAAATGGCGAATATCAAATCAGAACATCTGAAGATGACTGGAAAGATCAAACTTATTTCTTATTCACCATTGATCCAGCCATTGTGCCGAAATTATTATTCCCAGTAGGGCATTTAAAAAAGCCTGAAGTTAGACAAATCGCTGAACAGCAAGGTCTAGTTGTGGCTAAGAAAAAAGATTCACAAGGCATCTGCTTTGTTGGCAACATGGGCTACGATAATTTTATCAAAGGCCAAGTGTCAGACGCTGTTTTAAAATCTAAACGTGGCGTGATTAAACGTTACCCGTCAAACGAAGTCATGGCTGAACACGACGGTATTCATCATTACACAATCGGCCAATCAAAAGGCTTAGGTATGACTTATCACGAAAAATTATTCGTGTTAAAAATTGATGCCACTGATAACACCGTTTGGGTGGGTGAAGAAAAATACTTATTCCACGACGAAGTTGATGTGATTGAACCACACATTATTAGCCAATTTAACGATGGTGAAGAATTATCAGTTAAAATCAGATACCAACATAAAGGCTCAATTGCCAAAGTTTTAAAATCTTCAACTGGTTATAAATTAAAATTCAAAGAACCACAGCGCGCGATCACTCCAGGTCAAGCGGCTGTATTCTATTCTCAAGAAAAAGTTCTATTAGGAGGCGGATGGATCAAAATCTAACGTCATCACAACAGAATGATTTCGTGGTGCACACGTTTGGTTGTAAGGTCAACACTTACGACGGCGGTCTTATTCAAAAGAATATGACAACGAATGGTTTTAAATTGGGGATTGGCCGCTTAAGTCTAGATAATCTAGATAAAGCAAAAACGCAGATCCATATTTTAAACACATGCGCTGTAACTGCCGAAGCCACGAAAGAAGCTGTTAAAACAATTCGTAAAATTAAAGCGCAACAACCCTTTTCAACAATCGTTGTAACTGGCTGTGCAGCTCAAGTTGATACGGGCGCTTTTGAAAACTTACCGGGAGCCGATTTAGTTATCGCAAACTCGCATAAAGGGTTACTTCCGGATTTATTAAAAAAGCATTTTCGTGGTGAGCTTCAGCAAAAGACTTTTAAATCAAATATCTTTAAAAAAGAAGAACTTGAGGCCGACGGCGGTGAAGAAGCTTCACACACAAGAACGTTTTTAAAAATTCAAGATGGTTGTAATTCATTTTGTTCGTTCTGTATTATTCCGTACGCGCGCGGTAAGAGCCGTTCAATTTCAATTGCTCATATCGTTGAAAAAGTGAATCAAGTGGTCGCTGAAGGTAAAAAAGAAGTTGTTCTAACTGGCGTTCATATTGGTGATTATGAAGATAACGGTAAAAATATGGATGATCTTGTTGAAGCTGTTCTAGCTAAAACAACAATTTCACGTGTTCGTTTATCATCATTAGAACCCATTGAGATTTCAGATCGCTTATTAGCTATGTATGAAAACCCACGTTTATGCGCTCACTTTCATATGAGCATTCAATCTGCTGACACTGAAACTCTTCATCAGATGAAGCGTAAATACACTGAAAATGAAGTTGAAGTCGCGTTACATAAGATTTCTAAAGTTAAAGATGTGTTTGTCGGCATGGATGTGATCGCCGGATTCCCATCTGAAACAGAAGAGCAATTCGAAAATACTTATAAACGTCTATCAGAAACACCTTGGACAAGACTTCACGTGTTTCCGTACAGTGAACGTTCAGGAACTCGCGCTGCAATTATGGATCAAGTTCCGCACCATGTTCGTAAAGAGCGTGCAGCACGCTTGCGCGAATTAAGCTTACACCGCTTTCAAGCTGAAGCTTTAAAACAAGTGGGTAACGTGCACCAAACGTTAATCTTAAATAAAGCTTCAAGAAAAGCTGAAGGCTTAACACGTAATTACTGGCCGGTTCGTTTAAATCTTTCTGAAGAAAAATTAAAAGAATTATCGGGCGTTGAGGTGCAAGTTAAAATCACGGGCGTAAACTTTGAAACTGGCGAAGGCCAGCTTGAAGGAGTCATTTTATGATTCAACAAAGTTTAGAACAAGCGATTGGCTACAAATTTAAAAACCGCGATCTTTTAATCGAAGCTTTAACTCATAAAAGTTACTGCATTAATGAAAAGAAAAAACAATCGCACAATGAGCGTTTAGAATTCTTAGGTGATGCGATTTTAGGTTTTGTCTTAGCTGAACAGCTTATGCAGATCTTTCCGCAAGATAATGAAGGCATGCTTTCAAAAAAGCGCGCAAGCTTAGTGAACCAAGATGTTCTGGCGAAGAAAGCATTAGCGTTTAAGTTAGAAAGCCTGTTAATTATGGGGCCTGGCGAAAAAGAACAAGAATCTGATCTTAAACCAAGAATTCTTTGTTCAGTTTACGAAGCTGTTTTAGGGGCGATGTACTTAGACTCTGATTTCAATCAGATTAAAGCCTG
>CAMLRE010000382.1 GCA_946482355.1 uncultured Bdellovibrio sp. | reverse complement strand
AGTCATTATTTGCACGGTATGAAAATGAAGTTAAGTTTACTGATAAGATTGAATTTTCAGGAACTGAAAGTTGTGAACTTACAGATAAGTTACCGGTCACATCAGGGTGAAACACTGTAAGCTTTGTGGCTTTAGAAGTTTCTAGATAGAAGTTTGAATCAGCAGCGGCAACAGCCATTATTGCGTTTTCTTCCATGGTACCTGCGAAGGCGTGTGTAGAAAGCATCGCGGTTACTAGAGTAAAGATAATTTGTTTATGCATGGTAGCTCCTAACGTACATTCGCATTTTTTATTAGCTACTTTCGTTCCAACTTTTAAAAGCAAATCCTTCGAGCTGGTGGTTACGATGTGTGAGATATTTCACGAGTTGGCGTTATTGGTCTCTGTCAGGATTTTATACAGTCATTTTTTACTCGGTGTGAACGTATTTGCTCTAGCGACTTTTTAACGTGGAACGATTCTTTCAACCCATCTTATTAAGACCGTTAATATATAGAGAAAGTCTCATTATGAAACACTGGATTTACACACTTTTATTCGCCTTTATCATGGCCTTACAGGCCCAGGCGGTAGTCAGCGTGCAAATCACTGGGGCTAGTTTAAAAGTTCAAGTAAAGCCCTATGCGCCCGTTAAACCCTATGAATCTTGGTACCGTATTCGCCGTGATGCTGATGGCGATCGTTTCGGTCAACGTGAATTCTGGATGGGTGATTCAAAAGAAGAACAGTATTACAGCTTTAAAGAAATCTGCCAGTCTTCGGTTAAAGCTCAGGTTCTTGATTTCGAGTTAAATTCACAAACTTTAGATTCAAAAGATATGTGGGCTAAATTTAACTGCCTTCGTTTAGACGCTGATGCGATGACGATTGTTTATCCTGATCTTCAGAAGTTTTTAGCACCGCACATGACAGCGTTAAACCAGATTGCTAAAAAGTATAATGACGAAGCCATGAAGTTTAATTTTCAAGATCCTAATTACGAAAAAACTTCGAATGCCTCAAATGCGCTTTTTCAGTTGATGAATTATATTTTAAATTCATCAGATAATAACCCTTGGTTAAAAAATCCAGGGTACCGCGAAGCTTTGCTAAAGGGTACGCTTAAAGAATTTGATAAAAAACGCTGGGCTGGGCATGACCCCGTGATTACAAAGCCGTTAGTTTTAGTCACTCATGCAACGACGATCTTTGATGATAAATCAATTAAAGCTTTCGCTGATCAAACAATTCGTGAAGCCAAAGCTAAAGGTTTACCAGTTGTGTACTTAGTCAGTGATGACGGCGTTCATGATCAGACTTGGTATTTAGAAGATAAAAATCCAGACCGCGCGTATTTTTCAAAAAATGGTGAACATTCAGTAATGTATACTTCAAACACGGTGATTATGATGGGCGGGTTTTATAACCAGTGCCTTCGCACAAGCCAGTTAGACCTAATTACAAGACACTTTATGGTAAGCCAAGAAGCGCTGACAATTCATTTACCGATTCAAGGTATTTACGCGCATGATTCAATTGATTTCACAAAAATTTCTAAAGCACAGTTCTTAGAACGTGTTAAAGAAGGATCTATCTTAGGCGGTTACGAAGTTGATGATGATCATGGTGGAATGGTTGAAAGTGACATGAATAAATTAACGGGTGTACCAGACTTAAAACAGTACACGATTAACATTTACGCGGATGATCAGCTTATTGAAAAGGTTGGATCTGGTTCGCGTGTCGTATATCTTAAGTTTTGGAGTCGTAATCAATTTATGACTTTCTTAAACTGAGGATTGTTTTTTGATTTCACAACGTTTCAATTTCATCGTTATTGCTGTGATGCTTGTTATGAGCTTTCAAACAGTGGCGCTGGCGCAACTGGCTCCTGATTTCGGAACTCCGGGAAAACACAAAGGCCGTATTTTTTTTAAACTAGCCGGTGATGCGTTTCATGAATCAGATGAAAGTTATGTGTCTGATCAAAACGAAGTTTTCTTTTATTTGCCGCTTTATCAAAATGAAAATTCAACTTATGCAGCCACAGCTAAGTCTTATAACTTAAGTTTTAATAATTTAGTTTCTAGTTCTGATTTTGTTCCGGTGAATGATTTGCACAGTGTGCAGTATGGTTTTGCCTGGGCTAAAGAAGATAGTGATAAGAACACTTGGGGTTTATCGGGTAATTACGGTTCGGCCAGCGATAAACCATTTAATAGTGCTGATGTCAGCGCCTTTGATTTAACGTTAACTCGAAAAATTTCAAAAACACCGACAAGCTCATGGATTTATTTTTTAAATTATTCAAATAACCGCACAATCTTAAATAATATTCCTTTACCAGGGTTTGCTTATACTTTTGTTGAAGAAGATAAAACATCTGGCGGAGTGATCGGTTTACCATTTGTGACATACTGGTGGCGTCCGACAGAAAAATTATCGATGTCGGTGTTTTATTTAATTCCGGCAAAATTGAATCTTCAAGTCGGGTATATGATTTCAGGGCCTTTTCAATTAAATGTTAAGCTTGAGCACGGCCAGCAAACTTTCTTTCGCGCGGGCAGAGCGGATAAAAAAGAACAAATCTATTACGAAACTTCTAAAGCCGCCGTATCACTTAAAACTTTCTTAGGAAAAGATACGTTCTTTGATTTAGAATACGCGCGTATTTTTAATCGTTCACTGTATGACGGAACAAGCGCTTTTGAAGAAACAAGCGAGCGCTTACCTATGCCAAATGAATGGCAAGTGACAGCTTCAGCCCAAGTTGCTTTTTAATTTTATGTCGTGTGTAAGCGGGCCGTGAACACAGGCTTTCCGTCAGCAGCGCGCACGCCTTGAAATTGCGTGAGCTTCGTATTATCAGCAGGTTTTACCATTTGTAAGTTTACCTGATCACCTGATCTTGTTTCAGCTAAGAAATTCACTTCGTATTTTTGTAAATGCACATCACCTTTTAAGATCTCAAGCGAAAGTGCATCTAAAATCCACTGGGCGTATTTTGTGTTGTTCACGTGATTGTTCATATCTAAATCACTGTTGCGCACTTGAAACTGCGCGACTTCTTGTGCGTCAGCTTGCC
>CAMLRE010000381.1 GCA_946482355.1 uncultured Bdellovibrio sp. | reverse complement strand
CAAAGAAATTTCGTTGGGATCTTACAGATTTCTTTTTCAATCAAAACACTAAAATAGAGCCCGATTTTGATTGGCTTAACGAGCCGTACTTAAATGAAATCGAACAATCTATTCAAGCAGGATTACGCCGACGCGAATTCCTGCTTCCTTGCGATACTAATGGTTACAGACCAAAATTAGACATGCCGCTCCCGAAAAAGGGACGGCCTACCTAACTACCTGACTTTGGCGGCTAATAAATCTGGGTAGATTAGCATGCCTACGGGTTGGAGTGGTTTTGTTGAGGCTTTGTCTAATACCACTAACATTTGGATTCTGAATTGTTCCATGAGAAATAGGGCTTTTTCTGCTAGTTCTGAAGCATCAATGGTTTTTGGATTGTGTGACATCACATCTTTAGCCAGAGCTTGAAATGGATTTTGGTTTTTTTCTAAGAAACGGCGGATGTCTCCGTCTGTGATAATGCCTACTAAGTTCTGATCGGCATCAATTACACCGGCCGCTCCACGCACACTTTGATGAGTCATCTTTGTTAAGATTTCTTTCATCGTTGTATCCGGAGTTACAAATGGTAAGGCCGCGCCTGTCTTCATCACGTCTTTTACTTTTAATAATTTGGCGCCTAATGAACCTGCCGGGTGAAATTCCGCAAAATTTTCAGATTTAAAACCGCGCATCTCTAATACCGCCATGGCAATCGCATCACCCATCGCAAGCATGGCTGTTGATGAAGATGTCGGAGCCAAATTTAACGGACACGCTTCACGCTCAACCGCTACACTGATCATTACACTCGCTGCTTGCGCTAGAGAGCTTTCTGGTTTTCCGGTCATGGCGATCATCTTAATATCACGACGAGAAATAAAATTAAGAACATGGTTTAATTCAACTGTTTCACCGCCGTACGATAACGCAATCACAAGATCTTGATCACCGATTACACCTAAATCACCGTGGCTTGATTCAGCCGGGTGTAAGTATAAAGATGGAGTTCCAGTGCTTGATAACGTTGAAGCAATCTTACGAGCGATTTGGCCTGATTTACCAATGCCTGTCACAACAACTTTACCTTTGCAGGCTAAAATCATTTCAACAGCCTTTTCAAAATCACCGTTAACTTTAGAAACTAAATTTAAAATGCTTTCAGCTTCTAATTTTAAAACACTTTGGCCACGTTCTGTAATTTTAGACATAGGTTACCTTATCTACGCTTTCCACTGCTCGCTTTAACGAAAGCGGCAAATAATGGATGTGGATCTAACGGCTTAGATTTAAATTCCGGATGGAATTGCACACCGATAAACCATGGGTGATTCGCATTTTCGATAATTTCAATTAAATTGCGGTCTGGATTAATCCCTGTCGCGCGTAAACCGTTTTTGTAGAATAAATCTAAATATTTATTATTAAATTCAAAACGGTGACGGTGACGTTCTTGAACAACGTTCTTTTTATAAACTTTATTCGCTAGTGATTTCGGAAATAACTTACACGCAAAAGATCCTAAGCGCATTGTGCCGCCTAAATCTTTAATACCACGTTGTTCAACCATTGAATCAATGATCACATTACCGCCGCGAGCTCCTTCACCGATAAACTCGCGCGAAGTAGCATCATGTAAACCGCACACGTTACGCGCGAATTCAATCGCCGCTAACTGCATACCAAAACAAATTCCAAAGAAAGGAACTTTCTTTTCACGCGCGTACTGAATCGCTGTGATTTTACCTTCAACACCACGGCTACCAAAACCGCCAGGAACTAAAATTCCCGAAACATCACCTAATTCTGACTTAACGTTTTTAGCAGTCAATTTTTCTGAATCGACATACTTGATATCAAGTTTAACCTGATTAGCTAAACCGCCGTGAATCAATGATTCATGTAATGATTTGTATGATTCTTTAAGATCCACATATTTACCCACAACAGCGATTTTAACAGTCGCTTTAGGGTTATTTTGAATCTTAACGATTTTCTGCCACCCAGAAACATCAGCTTTCGTTTTCTTTAAAGCTAATTTAGCACAAACTAATTCATCTAGTTTTTCAGAGTACAGTTTAATGGGAACTTCAAAAATCGATTTTGAATCTTGCGCTGAAATAACATGATCTTTATTGATCGAGCAGAATAAACCGATCTTAGCTTTTAAGTTATCATCAATTTCCTTTTCAGAACGGCAAACTAAGAAATCTGGTTGTAAACCGATCTGGCGTAATTCTTTAACCGAGTGCTGAGTCGGTTTTGATTTTAATTCACCAGCCACAGCAATGTAAGGAACATACGTTACGTGAATTAAAGCTGTGTTAGCTTCGCCTAAATCTAAACGTAACTGGCGAATAGCTTCAAAGAACGGCTGCGCTTCGATATCGCCCACAGTTCCACCGATTTCAACAATCGCAATTTCACTGCCCTGAGCAGCTTCATAAGCACGAGATTTAATTTCATCAGTGATATGCGGGATAACCTGAACAGTTCCCCCTAAGTAATCACCTTTACGCTCACGCGTAATCACTGAATCATAAATCTGACCCGCACTAACTGAGTTAGCGCGTTGTAAAGTTACATTTGTAAAACGCTCGTAGTGACCTAAATCTAAATCGGTCTCGGCGCCATCGTCTGTGACAAACACTTCACCGTGTTGCAATGGCGACATCGTACCTGGATCTACGTTTAAGTACGGATCAAATTTCATGATCGTTACTTTAAAGCCGCGAGATTCTAATAATGATCCAAGACTTGCGGCCGTTAAACCTTTACCGATTGAAGAAACAACCCCACCGGTCACAAAGATAAATTTTTGGTTTCGTTTTTTTGCTTTTGTCATTTTCATATCCGTATCTCCTAAGACAGCATTTTTTCTAGTTTGGCCAAATCTTCTGGTGTATCCACTCCTTGGATTGGCTTTTTCACTGATAGCACTTTGATTTTCGCTCCCAAATGCAAGGCGCGAAGCTGTTCTAAACTTTCAGCCTTTTCAATCGCTGATTGTTCAGAGGTGCAAAATTTATTTAAAAAGTTTTTTGAGTAGCCGTATAAACCGATATGTTTTTCACACACAGGCTCGCCAGCTACTTTTTCGCGA
>CAMLRE010000380.1 GCA_946482355.1 uncultured Bdellovibrio sp. | reverse complement strand
AATAGCATCACTTCAATGGCGCCTGTCACAGAGCTTAATTGGTCTATACCTATCGCAGGTTTACTTGTGGGTTTTGGTACCGTCCTTGGCAGCGGCTGTACGAGCGGACATGGTGTGTGCGGCATTAGTCGTTTATCGCTCAGATCTTTAATCGCTACCTTTACATTTATGTTAGCTGGCATCATCACAGTTTGGATTTTTCGCTAATTCGGAGAAATTTTATGAAAAATAATTTAAGCGCATTGTTAGTCGGATTTATTTTTTCATTGGGCCTAGCTTTGTCAGGAATGACAAATCCTGACAAAGTAAAAGGTTTTTTGAATATTTTTGGTTCATGGGATCCTTCTTTAATTTTCGTTATGATTGGCGCCATTGGCGTTCATTTTTTGACTTACAAAATGATTCGCAAAAGAAAAAGCCCCTTATTTTCAGCTCACTGGCATGTTCCTCAAAAATCTGAAATCACAAAAAGCTTAGTGATCGGTTCAGTTTTATTTGGAATTGGTTGGGGCTTGGCCGGTTTTTGCCCAGGACCAGCAATGACATCGCTTACTACGTTAAGCTCTACAGCGTTGGTATTTGTGGTCTTTATGCTTTTAGGTATGTTGATTTTTAAAGTGTTCGACAAAAAATTTAAACTCAATCGGTAATCTTATGGAAATCATTGGATATATTGCGGCCATATTAATGGGTCTTGCGCTGGGAATTATTGGCGGCGGAGGCTCTATATTAACCGTTCCTATTCTGATTTATTTTTTTAAGTTTGAAGGAACAGCGGCTGCTACAGCTTCTCTTTTTGTTGTCGGCTCAACTGCTCTAGTGGGTGGCCTCATTAATATCTATAAAAAGAATGTCGATTTTAAAACGGGATTTATTTTTGCCATACCTAGCTTCATGGGTGTTTTTTTAGTACGTCGTTTTGTTTTACCAAATATTCCAGATTTAATTTTCACTTCGCCATTTATCAATCTAACGAAGTCAGATTTAACATTAATCATTTTTGCGATTCTTATGATCTTTTCTGCAAGAACTATGATTAAAAATAAATCGGCATCATCAATTCCCTTACCAACGCCACAACCCACGCCTTCATTCAAAAATATTTTTACCAAAGGTTTTTTTGTCGGATGTGTAACTGGTTTTGTAGGAGCTGGTGGTGGTTTTTTAATTGTTCCAGCTTTAACTTTATTTTTTAAACTGACAATGCAAAGAGCGATCGGAACTTCTTTGGTTATTATTAGCGCCAACTCACTATTCGGCTTTGTCATGAGCGATAATTCAACTACGGCTTGGCGTTCAATAATCTTTATCAGCTTATTAGGTATAGCAGGTCTGCTGATCGGCCAACGTCTATCTGTACAAATGCCCGAAAAGACTTTAAAAAAAATATTTGGCTATTTTATTTTGGCTATAGCTTTGGTTTTACTCGTAGATCAATTTTTGTTCTAATTGCCACTTTGAACATACCAAGTTTGTGGCTTTGAATTATCATCAAAAATTTCTTCGGTAAACACTCTCTTTAGTTTTCCATCATCTGTAAAAATAAAATTTACAGATAAGCTAATCATACCGCCATCTGGTAGTCTGGCCGAAAACGCGTCACTAAAAGCTGGTCGAACAATTAATACCGTACCGTATTTTCTTCCCTCACTCGGGCCATCATCTTCCGACTTAAATTGAGCGATGACCTCTGATTTGTTCATACCAATTTTCATTTTTGAAAGCTCGCGAAGCTGATGGCGTTTAAAATGATCGGCTACTTTCGGATTTTTTAATAAAGCGGCTACTTTTGTTTGGCCTGCGGCCATCTTCGCCTTATTCTCTGCATCTACTTCCGCTTTAGCTTTTGGATTCATATTCTTTTGCGCTTCAGCAACAGCTTTTTTCAAATCGTCTAAATCACTTTGATAATATTTTTCAACAGCTGAAACTAATTCAGGTAAAGTAGAAAATTGTTTTGAATTGTTCTGGGCATACACAGTCAAAGATAAAAAATTAAGTACGGCCGCAATTACATAAAATAAGATAGCTATTTTTTTCATATTTTAATGTTCATTGAAAACCGTAACCAAAGAAAGTCCTGTACTGGACCAGTTACCAACAGAACGATAAAAGCGCTCCAAAAGAATTGAGCAAACGAAACTACAAAACTCGTAGTTCGCTATCTTTCGTTTAAATGTGCGGATTGTAAATGGTGGTCAAGGACGGAATTGAACCGCCGACACGATGATTTTCAGTCATCTGCTCTACCGACTGAGCTACTTGACCATTCTAGAAAGTGAACCTGAAAACTATCTATTTGGGCTAATCAAGTCAACTATTTAGCCCTTTTCAAGCATAAATCTATGCTCGCATTTCGCCCCAAGAGACCATTCTGATTAAAGAATGGTCATATTGAGGCTTCAAACCTGGAAATTAGCGATCTATTTTCCAGCAGCGGCTTTGAAAGCCTGGTCTAAGTCAGCGATTAGATCATCGATATCTTCAACACCCACTGATAAGCGAATTAACGAATCATCGATACCTAGTGCTTTACGTTGTTCAGGCGGAACAGACGCGTGAGTCATAATTGCCGGATGTTCAATTAACGATTCAACACCGCCAAGTGATTCTGCTAGCGCAAACACTTGAACTGATTCTAAAAATTTACGAGCTGAATTCATTCCACCCTTGATGAAGAATGTGATCATTCCACCAAACCCACTCATTTGTTGTTTCGCTAATTCGTGTTGTGGATGTGAAGCTAAACCTGGGTAGATAATACGTTCTACTTGTGGATGCTTTTCTAAAAATTGCGCCACTTTCATACCGTTTTCAGCATGAGCTTTCATACGTAACGGTAAAGTTTTTAGTGAACGCAATGCTAAGAAAGCGTCAAATGCGCCCTGAATGCCACCCATAGAGTTGCTTAAAAACTGAATTTTATCGGCAATCGCTTTATCAGAAGTCACCGCAACACCGCCAACCACGTCAGAGTGACCGCCGATGTATTTTGTTGCTGAGTGAACAACTATATTAGCACCTAATTCCAACGGACGTTGGAAATAAGGAGACATGAATGTGTTATCAACAACAACTAAAATTCCT
>CAMLRE010000379.1 GCA_946482355.1 uncultured Bdellovibrio sp. | reverse complement strand
GCGAAATCGTGATCGTGGATGAGTTTACTGGTCGTTTAATGCCAGGTCGTCGTTGGAGTGATGGACTTCATCAAGCGATCGAAGCGAAAGAAAAAGTTGAAGTTAAAAACGAAAATCAAACACTTGCTACAATCACATTCCAAAATTACTTCCGTATGTACGATAAATTATCGGGCATGACAGGTACTGCAGATACAGAAGCGGTTGAGTTTAGAAAAATCTATAACTTAGGTGTGACTGTTATTCCGACGAACAAACCAATTCAGCGTATCGATAAAGAAGATATCGTTTTCAAAACTGAAAACGCTAAGTACAAAGCGATCGTAAATGATATTCGCGAGCGTCACGCTAAAGGCCAACCGGTTCTAGTGGGTACAGCTTCTATCGAAAAATCAGAAGCGATTTCTAGATTCTTAAAAAATGAAGGCATTCGCCATGACGTTTTAAATGCGAAACACCATGAGCGCGAAGCGGAAATCATCGCTTTAGCTGGTCGTAAAGGGGCTATCACAATCGCCACAAATATGGCTGGTCGTGGTACCGATATCCGTTTAGGTGGTAACCCAGAAGTTCTAGCTAAAAAAGCTGTGCCTGATGAAACAACTCCTGAGTATCAAGACGCTTTAAAACGCTACAAAGCGCAAGTTGAAGCTGAAAAACAAGAAGTGTTACACGCGGGTGGTTTATATATCGTAGGTACTGAGCGCCACGAATCACGTCGTATTGATAACCAATTACGTGGTCGTTCTGGTCGTCAAGGTGACCCGGGTGAATCAATGTTCTACTTATCGTTAGAAGATAATTTAATGCGTATCTTTAACGGTGAACGTATTCAAAAAATCATGACAATGCTTAATATTCCTGAAGATGAACCAATCGTTCATAAAATGGTCACTAACGCTATTGAAGGTGCGCAAAGAAAAGTAGAAGGCCACAACTTCGATATTCGTAAGCACTTACTTGATTACGATGATGTGATGAACCAACAACGTAATGCGATTTACTCTTTACGCCGTCAAATCCTAGAAGGAAAAAACATCGAGCGTACATTGTTAGATTACATGGGTGATGTGGTTTCAAATATCTTAGATAGCTTTATTCCTGCAACAGCTAAGCCTCATGAAATGAATTTTGAAGGTTTAAATAACGCTTTAATGCAGCAATTCGGTTTTCGCGTAAATGCTGAAGGCAGAACTTCACAGGATATCGAAACTGAAATCACAGAAAATATTAAAAAAATCTATGATATGCAGAAAAAATCAATGGGTCCGTTCTTTGAACAGATCTCTAAAATGATTTTATTAAATGCAATCGACCAAAAATGGAAAGAGCATTTATATACAATCGATAAAGTGAAAGAAGGCATTAACCTTCGCGCTTACGGTCAAAAAGATCCGTTGATTGAATACAAAAAAGAAGCTTTCAAAGCTTTTGAAAACTTAAATCACATTATCAAAACTGAAACGATCGAAAAAGTGATGCGTGTTCAGTTAGTGGGTGAAGGTTTAGAAGAAGCTATGCAAAAAATGCGTCCTGAAGATCAGGATATGGAAGAGTTAAATTATTCTTCTCCGGATGAAAACGCCGCTTTTCAACCGACAAACATGAATGCAGGAATGGAAGCTGTTGCAGAGGCGCCTCAAAAGCGTAAGATCGTAACAGGTCCTCCACGTAATGATGATCGCCCTATGAACCGCGCGGATCGTAGGAAGAAAAAATAAGAATGCAATGTCCGAGCTGTCATAAGGAAGTTGACGTAAAGGATAAAGATGTTGGGGCACTATTTACGTGCCCTCAATGTCGAAGCGTTTACTTTATTAATTTTGATGGCACTCCCGAATATGGTGAAGTTGAGCAGCCTTCTGTCGAAGAACTCAAAAAACTGCAAAACGCCGCTGTTCCAGAGAAAAAAAAGAAAAAAAAGAAGAAAAAAGGCGAAGACGACGAGTTCGATCTACACGACGTCGAAGCGCAGTCTGCCCCAGAGCCGCAGCCGCCAGTCGCGTTTGAAATGGAAGTTCCACCGGTGGACATTCCGCAAACAGAAACTCCGGCCTTTGAAATTCAGCCGATGGAAAACTTCGCTCAATCCGAAGCAGCACCAACTGAAACTTTTTCTTTAGAACCCGTTTCACAAGAAGAAACAATTCAAGTGGCGCCTGAAGAGCCGCCGATTGAAGCTTTTCCGACGGAATCGCCATCGATTGAGAATTTTTCTTACGAAGCTGCGACTGAAAATCAATTTCAATCTCAAGAGATGCCTTCAAGTGCGCCGCAAGATTTTAGTTCGATAGCTTCTGAAATTGAAAATTTTGGTAATCAACAAACGGCAGTCGCAGGTATCAGTTACGATTTAGAAATCACAGGGCTTGATACGAAAGAATCACAGGAATTATTACGCGAAGCCATTGATGATTCGCGCTTTGGTTGGCATCCGGATGATGTCGCGCGTGAAATTCGCCGTGGCTCATGTACCTTTAAAAATTTAACGCCTGTGCAAGCTTTTGTGCTCGCGCGAAGAATTCAGTTTATTGATATTGAAATGAAGTGGAAACAGAATGTTTTGGCTTAGTTTAATCTTAACTCAAGCATTAGCAAGCGGTGGCGGAGAACACGGTGGGGGCGAAAAGCCCGCTGAAGCCGGAGCTAAAGATGCGAAAAAAGCAGTTTACTCAGGTGTGCAAAGCGATGAGTGGGCTAAGGCGCAAAAAGACGTGCAAACGGCAAAGATTAAATACGAAAACGATAAGAAAGCGGTTGAAGATTTAAAACACGCTGCCGAAATGCAAGAGAACCTTTCTAAAGAATCGTTAGCAAAAATAAATGAAGCCACCAAAACCATGAAGGCTTCAGAAGCTAATTACTTACGCTTATTAAATCAATATGACCTGCGATTTCCGGAGAAAGGCTTAGATGTTGGGCGAAAATATGAGCGTCCAGATGCTGAACGTGATGGCATTGAAACTGTGGAGGAAAAGCCACAAGGTGTTGAGGCAAAGCTCAGAAGACTAAACCGGAATATCAAACGCCAGTATTTAACGACTGAAGATGCAAATTCCGCGAGCGGTTCGGTGAAGAAAAAGCAGCTAAAAAAACAAAGTTCT
>CAMLRE010000378.1 GCA_946482355.1 uncultured Bdellovibrio sp. | reverse complement strand
TTTCGCCTTGATGATTAAATAACGAAAGCTCCCAAATACGCGGTTTAACAAAGTACGGGTCGGCAGATGGCCCCAGTTCTTGATGTTTAGCTAAAAGTTCAGTTCTACAAAAATCTTCAACTCTTTTTTGTTCGCTTAAAGTCAGCGCTGGAAAATGTTTGGCAATATCTTCTGTTTTTTGCGGTGTAACATTTAAATTATATTGGTAATCAATATCTTGATCGCCTAAGGGCTTTATCCAAGTCAGTGGTGTAGTGTCAGTTAAACTTTCTTTACTTAAAAGAATAGCCTTACCCGGATTTAAACGCTGAATTTTTACATCAGGTAAAACAGCAGTTACTTCGCGAGAGAACTGCTTATAAGAAATCGGAAAAAAAGCTTCATTGTACCAAGACCAAGACTCCATCTGAAATTGGCATGAACTTGGAATAACAGTTTTAGGATTTAATTGTTTTAACTGCGTAAGCCACTCTTCAGGTAATGTTTGTGGCGTAGCCCTATAGCGGGTTGGAGATAACACTTCAACTTCACGCATGGTCTGAAACGGCCAACAGATTAAATCCCAGGTTTTTTGTTTTGTTAATAAATCCATCGTTTCTTCATCAATCCATGAATCAACGACATTTAAAATATTTAAACCTTGCGATTTAATTTGAAAAAGGCAATCGATATCACGGTCAAGTGCTCTGCGGGGGATAACTTCCAAATCTTCCACTTTGATGGGTTTATCAAGTTCAAGCGGGTAGACGTGTTTAAAACCTAATTCACGAATTAACGAAAACATTTCGTCATGTACGCAGTACATGTATATCGGAATATCACGATTTAATAAATTTAAGCTTTCAAATGAACAATGATCATCATGATGATGTGAAATAAAAATGGCATCAGGTTTTAAGGCTTTAATTTGATTGAGATCAAATTGCACATTCGGAAAAGCATAACAATTGCGGCTAAATGGATTTTCAAAAATAGGGTCGAAGAAAATCTGCGCCTTAGCAGTTTTAAATTCGTACCCAGCATGAAGAATGCGTGAAATCTTTACGGACATGTTTGATCTAAAAATGATTTAATTTCAGATAGAACTTCTGTTTCACGTTCGCGGTGCGGAATATGACCACAGTTTTGTAGGATCACTTTTTTAGAATTTCCGGCCACTGTGGTCGCAATTCCGTCAGGAAAAGCTAACGAGCCATATTCATCTTTATCGCCGTGAATAACTAGCACAGGGCAAAGCACATCTGGTAAGTACGGAAGTAAACTCCAGTTTGCAAATTCAGGCGCAAGCCATGTGTCAGTCCAGGCCTTAAAAACCCAATTGGTTTTTTCGCCGTGATATTTTTTTAATTTATCAAATTTTAAAGGGTCTTGATAAAAAGCTTTAGCGTTAATAATTCCAGCTTTAGTTTGTTCTTCAACAAACACTTGCGCAGATTCGCTGATCACAGCTTTACATTGAGCATTGTTTTTAGCAGCAATTAAACTCATTGCGCCACCCACGCTATAACCAAACAGAATATATTCATTTAGTTCTAGGCCTTGAGTAAGCTTTGCGATAATTTTTGATTCTTCTTCGATAAAACCATAACTAGGTGGTGCTGTGCGCTCAGAAGATTTACCAAAACCTAAACGGTCGTAGGCAATCACAGTACGGTTAAGATGATTTGAAAGTTTCTCCGGAAAATCACGCCAAGTATCCACACAACCTAAAGAGTCGTGAAGCAGGATAACCGGAATTAGATTATTATTTTTTTGCCAGATGCGAACAAAGACTTGGCCACCGTGAATATCTAAATATTTATCAGTAGCCATAGTAAAAACCTTATCTGCGTCTTACCAGACCAACAGTTTCATAGACTTTTTTAATGGTAGCTTCGGCGCGAGCTTCTGCACGCTCAGCGCCTTCAACTAATAACTGGTCTAAGTAATCACGATTTTTCATTAAATCATCGTACTTAGCTTTTACCGGTCCAAGTTTTTGAATAACAACATTGGCTAAATCAACTTTTAAATGACCGTACATTTTTCCAACGTACTCGTTTTCAAGTTGTTCGATGGTTTTACCACTTAATACCGAATAGATTGTAAGTAAGTTTGAAACGCCGGCTTTATTTTCAACATCGTATTTAATTTCAGAACCAGAATCTGTGGCTGCTGATTTAAATTTTTTCTCGATCGCTTTGGCGTCATCAATAATTGAAATACGGTTTTTATCGTTTTCATCAGACTTCGACATTTTTTTAGTCGGGTCTTGTAAAGACATAATACGAGCGCCAGTTTTACCGATCATTGGCTCTGGCATTTTAAAAATACCTTTACCGTAACGATTTTCAAAATAGCCCACAAGATCACGGCATAATTCTAAGTGCTGCTTTTGATCTTCTCCCACCGGAACTAGATCAGCTTGGTATAAAAGAATATCAGCAGCCATTAACACCGGATAAGTGAATAAACCGGCATTAATATTTTTCACATGCTTTTCAGCTTTTTCTTTAAACTGAGTCATGCGGTTTAGATAACCCATTGGCGTTAAGCACGTTAAAATCCAAGAAAGTTCTGTGTGCTGAGAAACCTGTGATTGTGCAAAAATAATATTTTTCTTTGGATCAAGGCCAAGTGCCAAGTACTGCGCAAAAAAACTATGCGTGCGGTTACGAAGAACTTCGGGATCTTGATGAACTGTTAAAGCGTGAAGATCAGCTAAGAAATATAAGCAGTCGTATTCATCTTGTAACTGCGTCCATGTATTGATGGCACCGATATAGTTACCAAGAGTTAAATCGCCAGTTACCGTACTTCCACTTAAAATTGTCTTTTTCATATGTAATCCATCCGCTTGCAGCAGAGTTTTAATGTATTAGGTTTTTAGATGTTTTTAAAGCTCAAAATCTCGGCAATTACACTCTCTACAGTGGCAGCGCGAGTCATGGTCATCTGCTGGGCTACGCTGACCGTAATACGCTTATCAGGACAGAAGCGAAAACAGGAGTAAGTCGAGATATTCCAGATGCGGTCGGGGCGCTGGCCTTCAAGACCAGCTTTTACTTGAGCCAAAAACTGATCATGCTCTTCTGGGGTAAGAGCTACCGCTCCCATACATCCGGAG
>CAMLRE010000377.1 GCA_946482355.1 uncultured Bdellovibrio sp. | reverse complement strand
CGATCATCTCGATTGTAATGTTAGTATTATATCTTGTTTTTTCAAACAGCTACACAGTGGGACACATCGGTTGGATCACCGTGTTTGGTTTACTTTTCGCGATTGCGACAAACTTAAGTATCACAATGGGTTACCACCGTTTGTATTCGCATAAGTCTTACGAAGCTCACCCGATTTTAGAAGCGATTTTACTTTTAATCGGCGCTGGGGCTTTTCAGGGTTCATGTTTAAAATGGTCAAGTGATCACCGTATTCACCACCGTTTTGAAGACACTGATAAAGATCCGTATTCAATTAACAAAGGTTTTTTCTACGCGCACATGGGTTGGATGATGTTACATGATTCAGTAAGTCTTCCGATTCATGCTCCGGATTTAGAGAAAAATAAATTAGTTAAACTTCAGCACGATTACTACTTGGTTTGGGCGATCGGTGTTGGTTACTTAATGCCATTACTTGTTGGAGCTATGTTAGGTAATGCGTTTTTAGGTTTAGTGATCGCTGGCGGTATTAGAATTTTCTTAACTCAGCAATCAACGTTCTTTATCAACTCGTTAGCTCACACCTTAGGAAAAACGCCATACTCAAAAGATTTAACGGCTAAAGATTCTATTATCATGGCTTTCTTAACTCATGGTGAAGGTTACCATAACTTCCATCACAAGTTTCAGTTCGACTACCGTAACGGTATTAAATGGTACCACTGGGATCCGACTAAATGGTCTATCCAGTTAGCTTCAGTTATGGGTTTAGCTAAGAAATTAAAAACAGTTCAGTTTTCTGAAATTTTAAGAGCTAAGTTAGAAACAGAATCTTTGAATTTTCATAATTCGCAGTTCTACAAAGAAACTTTAGAACCACTTTCTGCTAAGATCGTTGCGGCTCAAGTTAAGTTTGACCAAAAGAAAGCAGAATACAAATTAAGCTGCCAAAAAAATTACGAAGAAAAAATTGAGCAGTTAAAATTTGAAATGGAATTACTACGCACTGAAATCAAATCAATGCAAAAGACTTGGAACATCTACATCAAATCTGGCGGCATGTACTTACAGCCAGTTCGTATTAGGTAGGCTGGCCGCCCGCGGCCGTCCCTTTTTCGGGAGCACCGCATCTTTCTGCATTATAAAATAAAAAACCACGTTGATAAGACGTGGTTTTTTATTTTGTGTCTCAAAATTTTCTAATCTTAATTAGTACTTAGACTTTGTAGCGCGCTTTTCTTGTTTTTTCTTTTCAACCACTTTGTTCTTATCGTCTACGAACACAACGTTAGGTTCGTGTTTTGCCGCATCTTCGATGTCGATAGAAGCGTAAGAGATGATGATCACTTTATCGCCTTTTTGAACTAAACGAGCTGCGGCTCCGTTTAAGCAGATTTCGCCTTTTTTGCCGGCGATAATATAAGTGCTAAAACGGGCGCCGTTGTTGCAGTTTACGATATCTACTTTTTGATTCAGAAACATTTTAGCTTCTTTTAATAAAGCTGTATCAATAGAAACTGAACCTTCATACATTAAATCAGCACCAGTTACAGTGGCGCGGTGAATTTTTGCATACATCATATCGATTTTCATAGTCGCGAGTTCCTTTTACGTGTTTCTTTCTAAAGCGATCAAGTTGCCCTTTAATACTAAATCCGGGGCAATAAGATCAAATATTTTTTCTTTTTCGAATAACGATGAAAAGCCTCCAGTACCGATCACAAAAGGTTTTTCGCCGTTAAAGCATTCTGCCGTGATCTTGGTGATGATCTCTTTCATAGCGCCTAAATGGCCGTAATACAGGCCCGATTGCAGGCTTTCAACCGTTGATTGGCCTAAAGCTTCTGTGCGTGAAACGATTTCAACTGACGGGAGTTTAGCGGTTTTAGCTTCTAATGATTCCATACTTAATCTTAGACCAGCGATAATTGATCCGCCTAAATAGTCGCGCTCAGCAGTTACAACATCGAATGTCGTCGCTGTTCCAAGATCGACGATGATTAAGTTTTTCTGCGGATGCATGTGGGTTCCTGCTACAGCATTGGCAATACGGTCAGCGCCCACTTCAAGCGGGTTGCGGTATTTAATTTTTAAACCTGTCTTTACGCCGGCTTGTAAAATGAACGGGTTAATGCCGAAGTATTTTTGGCAAGCGCCTTTTAATGAGTAAATCACTTCAGGCACGACCGAACATAAAACGATCTTTTTAATTTGTTTCGGGTCTAAGCCATTTTCTTTAATTACGGTGCGAAGAAAGATGCCGACTTCATCAGATGACGAGCCTGATTTTGAGTTCTTACGAAACGAGATCAGCATTTTTTCGCCGTCGAAAACTCCGCCGTAAATTTGTGTGTTACCTACATCTAAAGATAAGATCATAAAGACTCCGTTTGCATGACATAACCGATAAGCTCTTGTGATAAATCATCAAGAGTTAAATTTCTATTCGTTGTTTGGTTTTTGTTGATCAGGTTAAAAAGATGTTTATCTGATTTAACTGTAGACCAATCATTGTGAACAACCAGATCACACTTAGCTTGTTCAAAAAGTTTTGTGACCTTGTCATTTACAAGCTTTTCATCTGTTGTTGAAGTTAATTTAAAACCCACAAGTTTAATCGTAGGATTTAATTTTTTAACCAGTTCAATTAACTTTGGATTACGTTTTAATTTTAATGTTAATTCTTCGCTGTCAGAATTTATTTTACCTTCGCTCGGAACAACTGAATAATCACTGACAGCAGCTGCGTGAATAAAGGTAGAATAATTTTTCGGAAGTAAGTCGCGTAATTTATTTTCTAACGACTGAAAGTCAGTGAATTTCACAACTTCGCATTCAAATGTCGGAAGTTTCGCGTTTTCAGCAGCTAAGTACGTGACCGTAAATCCGTTTGAAATAAATTGATCAGCTAAGGTCGCCGCTGTTTTACCGGTGCTTTTGTTACTAATTACGCGCACGTCATCAATAGCTTCTTGTGTGCCACCCGACGAAATTAGAATCTTTTTGGCTTGTACCGGTGTTGCAGAAGTTGGCTTTGAAGTGATCGTCGGTATTTTTAAATTTTCAATCGCGGCAATCATTTGATCAGGTTCTAATAAACGGCCCACACCGATTTCACCGCAGGCTAAAACGCCCG
>CAMLRE010000376.1 GCA_946482355.1 uncultured Bdellovibrio sp. | reverse complement strand
ACACGCGTTGATAGCTGTTTATTAACCGTGGGTGATGGCTTAATGTTTGTTAGAAAAAAATAATTACTCGTCCCACCAGATCAACTTGTTCGGAAGTTGATTTCCGTGGGTACTTGTTTTTGGATACTGCGGAGCTAAGGTCTTTTTAAGATATTCAATCGCTTCTAAAAGACCTTTTTCATAACTTCCCGCTTTAAAATCATCTTGTAGAATCTTTAAAACTTCTTCGCTAATTTTTTTCGAGTCCGCAAAGTTAGAACGCATATCCGGCAGAACCACAATTCTGTGTTCCATTAAAGAAATAAATAACAGTAAACCCTGATGCGCTTTTGTTTCAAATAAACGTTTTTTTAAGAACACTTGTTCGGCTTCAAGTTGTGCAAACTGATGACGATACTTTGACGGCGTTAAAAGTCTACGAACCACATTAAAACGCGCTAAGATAAAACCAATCACAAGGGTGATGGCAAATAACGTCGCTAACACATGAATAATCGTAGAAGCTTCCCAGTCATGCCATGAAGCCAAATAATAAGCTTCAAACCCAAAAAACACGAACACCATTAAAAGTGCGCTAATCACAAAGGGCACATGTAAGGTCGGTGTTGAGCTTTTAGCAATCACGGGAACTAATTCAAAATCCACCGCTTGTTCAAAGTCGGCAATAGCTGATTCAATTTTTGCGGCATCAATTTTAATTTTACCCATGATTCAACTCTCCTACCAATCACCCGAGGCACCGCCACCAGAAGAGCTTCCTCCTCCGCCGGACCAGCCGCCCCCGCCGCCACCGCGGTAACCACCACCGCCGCCTCGACCGCCGCTTAATAAATTAAATAAAATCCAAAGCGCTGTTGACGGGCTGAAAACAAAAATAATAAGCCACAGAACACCTAAGATTAAAAAAATCTTCGTCGTTGATAGCTTTTTATCTGACGAGCCCTGTTCGTGGCGATCGGCTAAATTACCGCGGTCACGTTTTGATAACGCCACCGACGGATTATTTAAAATTTCTTCTTTAAATTTATAAACATCAAAGATTTGCCCTTCAGGAGTACTGGCCGCCTGATTGATGGCTTCTGTTGTTAGAAATATTCCGGCAAAATAGTTACCGGCTTTAAAGATGGGTCTGGTGATTTCGCTAACAATTCGTTTTGCGATAATATCGGGAATATTGCCTTCAAGGCCCTGACCGACTTCAATACGAAGTTTGCGGTCATTTGTGGCCATGACAAATAAAACACCGTTGTCTTTTTTCTCGTCGCCTAATTTCCATTTATCAAAAACCTGAATCGAAACCTGTTCAATGGCTTCGCCTTCAAGGCTTGGAATAATTAAAACTTGAATTTGCGCCCCGCCTTGAGCCTTGATCGCGTAAAGACGTTCAGAGATCTGAGCTGATTCATTCGCAGAAAGAATACCCGCGCGATCAACTACAGGACCAGTTAATGCGGGAACTTCAAAGGCTGACGCAAACGTCAGCCAGCAAAATCCCAGAGTAAAAAGAAGGGTTCTAAAATGAGTTATCACTAATTAACAACTAAAATTAGAATTTAACTTCAGGAGCTTTTTCGTTCGTTGTTTTTTCAGCTTCAGAAACATCCCACTGAGGCATTTTATCATAGTGATAGATAATCATATTCGTGATGTTCGTTGGCGGAACAGACACTAAGTTATTAAAACCTTTAATGTGCTCGATGTAACGGTTACGAGCCACAGTGATGCGGTTTTCAGTACCTTCTAACTGAGCTTGTAAATCACGAAAGTTTTGATCGGCTTTAAGGTTAGGATAGTTTTCGCTAACCACCATTAAACGGCCTAAAGCTTGCGATAATTCGCCTTGAGCTTTTGAAAACTCAGCTAATTTTTCAGCCGAAACTTTAGATGGATCAATTTGCACTGAAGTCGCTTTAGCGCGCGCTTCAACAACGTCAGTTAATGTTTTGCTTTCATGACTTGCATAACCTTTAACAACGTTAACTAAATTAGGAATTAAATCCGCACGACGTTTATATTGGTTAGTAATTTCAGCTAAAGCAGCATCTACTTCGTTTTTTTGCTGAGGAATGCTTTGAATACCACAACCTGTAAAAAATAAAGCGACTGCTAATAAAATGATTTTTTTCATAATAATTATACTCTCCTTTAGAGTAAGGCTAATATATCAATGAGCTTGCTTGAAATAAAGGAAACAGCTACCTTATAACTCTATGCAACAGTCTGGCAGCCCCTACAATCTACGTTTTTCTGACCTGCCTGATTTCATCGTTTTTAACAAACGAAGCGGCTTTCGCACCCACAGAGTGAATGAGAACCAGTTGGGGTTAGTTGAAGTATTATCGAGCAAACTTAAACAAGAATTATTTGTTGTTCACCGCCTTGACAAAGAAACTAGCGGTCTCATTCTGTTCGCTAAAAATAAAACCGCCGCAGCCACACTGGCTCAACAGTTTGAAAGCCGCGACGTCAAAAAAACTTACTTCTTTTTAACGGATCAAACTTTAAAAAAATCTGATGAACCAATCACCGTTAAATCACATATCGACAAAGTTGATAAAAAATTCGCGAATGTTTTAGGTAAAGAAGATAACTCTGAAACGAAATTCACTTTCGTTAAAAAAATCTCTGATTCAGTTTACTTATGGAAAGCTGAGCCCATCACAGGAAAACCGCATCAAATTCGCCTGCACGCCGAAAAAATCGGGATTCCTGTTTTAGGTGATCATGAGCACGGCGGAAGCCCTTGGTTTCGTTTAGCTCTTCATGCCGCTGAAATTACTTTTTTATTTGATGGTAAAACGCAAACTTTTAAAGCTCCACTTCCGTACTGTTTTGAAAACCGCGTTGAACTTTTAGGTGAATTTGTTGCGAATGAATATTCGGATTTAAATTCAATCATGACTTTAGAAAAAGGTCAGACCTACCGTTTATACCACCGTACTAACCAAGAAGTTGAAATCAGAGCCGATCTTTACGGCTCTATCATCTGGGTTTACTGGTATAAAAAAGATGCGCCAACTGAAGATGATCTTTCATCGTTATCAGCATTTTGCAAAAAGCATGAGTTAGATTATGTGGTTCGCCATATGATTAATCGTGGCACTGGCGTTGGTGGCAAAG
>CAMLRE010000375.1 GCA_946482355.1 uncultured Bdellovibrio sp. | reverse complement strand
ATCTCGTATTTCTATGAATGAGTTACGTACAGGTCGTATTCAAGATGCGTCTTGGCCGAAACTTATCCAAGCAGCGGGTACTTTATCAGAATCTAAATTTTTCATCGACGATACTTCAGGGATTTCACCATTCGAGATCCGTGCAAGATGCCGTCGTTTAAAAGCGCAACACGGTTTAGACTGTATCATGATCGACTACTTACAGATCATGCAGTTAAAAGAGAAAAAAGTTGATAACCGTGAGCGTGAGATCTCTGAAATTTCTCGTAACTTAAAAGCGATTGCTAAAGAGTTACAAGTTCCAGTGATTGCTCTTGCTCAGTTAAATCGTGGCGTTGAGGGCCGTGCAGATCGTCGTCCAATGTCTTCTGACTTACGTGAATCGGGATCGATCGAGCAAGATGCCGACGTTATCATGATGTTATATCGTGATGACTACTACGACCGTGATGATGCTGATAAACAAGGTCATGCCGAAGTGATTATTGGTAAACAGCGTAACGGTGCCACAGGTACAGTGAAAATGCGTTTCGATGCGAAAACAAATAAATTCCGCGATGCAGATCCGGAAGCGATTTCGCCATTACCACCGCCACAAGCTCCGCCTCCGATGCCAGGCCAATTCGGTAAACCGAAAAACTTTGCCCCTGGTGCGAATAAATAATTGTAGATACTTTTCAAAAATAAAAAAGGAGCTTAAAGGCTCCTTTTTTTATTACCTATGTTTTAATTAAGAGAGTCACTC
Organism: uncultured Bdellovibrio sp.; assembly: GCA_946482355.1. Next base: position 2,382 of record CAMLRE010000375.1, on the reverse strand, counting down.
TTGTTTTGGGTTTACAGCTAAAAGTGTAAACCGAAAACAGGATCAGATTTCAAATTTTAATTTGGGGTATTGGCTGATTTTATTTGGTTAACTTGTTCTTCTGTTAACTCGGGTAAAAACTCAGCGATGTCGCGAAAGTTTGTGCAGCGAATGTTAATGCGGCCCTGTTCGAAACCTCCAGCTTGATCTTGGATGATCGAACCATCTTTTCTGTATTTCGGAGAAAATTTAAAAGCTTGATAATATTCTTTACCCTGCATTTCTTCTGATAAAGCAAACCAGCTTTTGGCCTTTGGTAAACCTGATAAAAAGACTAAATGACCGTGTATTGTGATTTGTCCGTTAGGGGCCGTGGTTTTACCGATAAATTTATGTTTGAAAGTAGCACCTTCAATATATGAAAAACTAATTCCTGGAGAGCTATCTTCTAAAACAACGCCGCCCACTTTTAAGTTGGATTTTGCTGTTGAACAAACTAAAGCTCCGCGTGACATAGCGGCTTGAACAGCTGCATTGGGAACTGCCGCTGCTTGTTGTTGAGCTTGGGCATTCAGCGTAACTAAAATTAAACCTAAAAGTAACTGTCTCATTTTAAGACCTCACGGTTAAAGTTTGTTACTTTAAATAAATGCAAGCTATAGACCTTGTATAAACGAACTAATCCTTTACGGGTGTATCAAAAATAGAAGGCGACAGTTTTCGTAAGTCACGTTAGCCTATCTGTGAATGAAGCTAAATAAATCATTAACGAGTTTATGTCTTCTGCTATCGGCAGCTTTCGGAGGTTGTGCTATGAAAGCCAAATATCCAATCACTGATCATTATGATGGTGAACGTTTTTATCATGCGGGTCTTGAAGGTGATAAAAGTTTTTGGACTGTTCTAAAGTGGCAGTTAACCCGTCCCGAGGGAAATTACCCTGAATGGGTCGAGAACAAAGCTAAACCACAACTGCCGGCCTCATTAGATGAAGGCAAAGTGGCAGCCACATTTGTAAATCACGCAAGCTTTTTACTGCAAACGAAAAATTTTAACTTTGTCACTGATCCGTTGTGGTCACAAAGAACAAGTCCATTTTCTTTTATGGGACCAAAACGTTTTCGTAACCCCGGAATTAAAATCGAAGAACTTCCGCAAATTAATTTTATTTTAATTTCGCATAATCATTACGACCATATGGATTTACAAGCCCTTGAAGATTTACATAAAAAGTTTAAGCCGGTTTTTGTGATGCCATTAGGTAATGCCAGTTATCTTAGTGATATCAAAGGTATTCAAACGGTTGAACTTGATTGGTGGCAATCACACACGATCACCAATAACGGTTCTACGGCAAAAATTACGTTAGTTCCTGCCCAGCATTGGTCTTCGCGCACACTTACAGATAAGCGTAAAGCTTTATGGGGCGGCTTTGTCGTTGAAGCTGATCAGAAGAAAATTTATTTTGCAGGAGATTCAGGGTATTCAAAAGATATTTTTCCACGTATAGGCGAAACATGGGGTGGTATTGATTTAGCGTTATTACCCATCGGGGCCTATGAGCCGCGCTGGTTTATGAAAGTAAACCATATGAATCCTGAAGAATCAGTACAGGTGCATTTCGATATAAAAGCTAAAAACAGTGTTGCTATGCACTTTGGCGCGTTTCAATTATCTGATGAACAGTATGGTCAACCTGAAAAAGATTTAGAGGCCGCAAAAAAGAAATTTTCTGTAGATAACTACATTACCCTTGATGTAGGTGAGACAAAAGTTTTTTAAAATCCTGCGGAAGTGGAGCTTCCACATTCGTTTGTACTTTTGTAATCGGGTGTGGAAAATTCAGTTGAAAAGCGTGAAGCATCAAACGAGGCACATCACTGCTTTTACCACCGTAAATATTATCACCTAAGATAGAACGATAACTTTCTTGAAGGTGTTGGCGGATCTGATGCGTACGCCCTGTTTTAGGTGTGCATTGGATATAGTGAAACTTTGGTGTTGTTTCTAAAATTTTAAAATGAGTTTCTGCAGGCCAACCGCCACTTTTAACCGAAATCATTCTGGTTTTTTTACCCATGCCCTTAGCCGGAGCCATGAAATTTTTTATAATCCATTCACTTTGATCAGCTTGTAATTGTTCACACTGCACTTTTTTACCGGCATCTAAAGGATTAGGGCGGCTTAAGCAGTGATAAATTTTTTGAAAGCTGTGTGATTTAAACATTTCAGTTAGCGGGTGATTGGCAATTTTAGCTTTGCTCATTAAAAACACGCCTGAAGTTTCATAATCTAAGCGGTGATGTAAATACAAAGTGCCTTTTAGATCGGGGCGAATTTCTTGGAGCTGTTCCATCACAGGTTTTCTGTCTTTATTAAAAGAAGGCTGCGACAGAACCATCG
>CAMLRE010000374.1 GCA_946482355.1 uncultured Bdellovibrio sp. | reverse complement strand
GCAGTTAAATAATTTACGTATCACGGTGTTATTTCCTGAAATCTGCCGTGGTGAATTTATCGTATCGATTCGTAAACAGCCCCTAACACGCTGGACATTTGATCGTCTGGCTTTGCAAGACTGGGCAAAGCCTGAAGAAATTTCGGCAATTAAACATTTAATTCAGCAGAAAAAGAATTTTTTAGTGATTGGCGGTACTGGCTCTGGAAAAACCAGTTTACTGCAAGCTTGTATCAACGAAATGAATCAAGACCGCTTAGTGATTATTGAAGATACGCAAGAGTTAAACCCGGTCTTTACACAAAATACTTCTTTATTAACCCGTCTTGATCCAACTAAAAAACTGATCGATGTAACAATGAATGATCTGATTAAAAAAGCTTTACGGCTGCGCCCTGATCGTATTTGCGTAGGTGAAATTCGTGGTGAAGAAGCAACGGCCTTGTTAATGGCTTTAGCCACAGGCCATGACGGAAGCTTCGGTTCACTTCACGCCCGCACAGCACACGAAGCTTTACTGCGTCTTGAAATGTTAATTCAAATGGGAGCTCCGCAATGGTCGCTACAATCCATTCGAAGATTAATTGGTCTAACGGTACAAAATATTTTAGTTGTTGAAAAGCGCGATGGTAAACGCTGTTTAAAAGGAATTTACGAGCTAGGTTCTGTCGAAGAGTACGGAATTACTCTGCAGCAGTTAGAGCTTTAAAGGTAGGCCGTTACTTTTTGGGAAGCGCCGCATTCCAAAAAGTAACGGCCTACCAAATAAAAAAGGCCCGGGTTATCACCGAGCCTTTTTCTTTATTTTGCATTTATGAAATCTTAAGCTTTGTTCACTGTCGCGTTTTTATCTTCTAAAAACTTTTCGGCTTGGGCGTTTAGCTTGATGCCTACTTCGTTTAATTGATCGCGGTTCACTGGGCTTGGGCAGTCTGACATTAAACAACTTGCCTGCGCTGTTTTAGGGAATGCGATCACTTCGCGGATAGCTTCAGTTTGAGTTAATAACATCACTAAACGGTCCATACCCCAAGCGATACCGCCGTGTGGAGGAGTTCCGTATTTTAAAGCCTCTAAGAAGAAACCGAATTTAGCTTTCGCTTCTTCTTCAGATAAACCTAATAAACGGAATACCGCTGCCTGAATTTCTTGTTTGTACACACGAATAGAACCGCCACCCATTTCGTAGCCGTTACAAACTAAGTCGTAAGCTTTAGCTAACATATGTGGGTACGCTTTTTCGTTGTTATCAATCATATCCTGAAAGTACTCATCAGTCGGAGATGTGAACGGATGGTGACGTGAGAACCAACGTTTATCTTCTGGGAAGTACTCTAGTAATGGGAAATCAACAATCCATAAGAAGTTGTATTTGTTGAAATCGATTAATTTTAACTCGCGACCTAAATGGTTACGTAACGCTGAAAGCGCAGCACAAGCTGGATCGTAATCATCAGCTACGATAAGACCACAGTCTTTATCTGTACAACCTAGTGTTTTAAATACTAATTGTAGTTTTTCTTGTGAGATAAACTTTGATGCTGGTGAAGCAATTGTTCCATCCGCATCTTTTTTTAACCACACTAAACCTTTAGCGCCGCCTTTTTTCGCGATATCAGTTAACTTATCAAACTGACCACGCGAGAAAGCTTGTCCGCCAGGAACACAAAGACCACGCACGATACCCTTACGAGCTAATGTGTCGTCGAAAACTTTAAAACCTGAACCTTGTAACACTTCTTCAAGTTTTACGATGTGCATTTCAAAACGCGTGTCTGGTTTATCATTTCCGTACTTATCCATAGATTCAAAGTACGTCATACGTTGCAACTTAGGTACATCAATTCCTTTGATTTCTTTCCAGATATGGCGAAGCATTTTTTCGTTGATGTCGATGATATCTTCAACATCGATGAAAGACATTTCCATATCGATCTGAGAAAATTCTGGCTGACGGTCAGCACGTAAATCTTCGTCACGGAAACAACGAGCGATTTGGAAATAACGGTCGTACCCTGCTACCATTAATAACTGTTTTAATAATTGTGGTGACTGAGGTAACGCATAGAAATTACCTGGATTTACACGTGAAGGGACTAAGTAATCACGCGCACCTTCTGGAGTTGATTTAAATAAAATCGGTGTTTCAACTTCAATGAATCCGTTGTTCGATAAAAATTCACGAACTAAACGCGCCACCTTGTGACGAGTGATCATGTGATGTTGTAAACGCGGTGAACGTAAATCTAAGTAACGGTGTTTTAAGCGTAAAACTTCGTTTACGTTTTCATCGTCAACTTGAAACGGAGGCGTTGCTGCTGAATTTAAAACTTCACAACGTGTCGCTTCGATTTCGATTTCACCTGTTTTGATTTTTGTATTTTTCATTCCGTCTGGACGAGCACGAACGATACCTTCTAAAGCAACGACGTACTCACCGCGAAAATCTTTTGCAGATGCTGTATCAGCTTTAGTTGGATCAAGAACAACTTGAACGATACCTTCGCGGTCGCGAAGATCGATGAAAATAAGACTTCCGTGGTCACGACGAACATTAACCCACCCCATCAAGACAACTTTTTGTCCCACGTGTTTGCTGTTTAATTCGCCACAGTAGTTCGTTCTTTTTAGTTCTCTCACAAATTTCATAACTAAACCTGTTTTCTTTATTTGTTTGCGTAATTCTTGCGACTTTTTCTTTTTCGCAGTCTTTTTCTGGTATTCAAGCCAGATTAGAACAGTTAGAGTATAATAGTTGACAAACTTTCGTCAAAACTCATCTTTAATTAGGTGGCAAAATTGTACCATCCAGAGGATTAGAACATGCCTAAAGTAAACTTTGAAATGCCGGCCCCTTTATCAGCTGACCAGGCTTTTACTAAAATCCAAACGTTTTTAAACTCAGATAATCACTTTAAGAAGCTAGATCCTAAGGTTTCTGCGACTTTTGACCAGTCTAACAAATCATGTCAAATCAGTGGTTCGCAATTTAAAGCGGATTTAAAGATTAAACCAAACAATGACAAGTGTTCGGTAGCCATCGAAGTAGACATCCCTTTTGCATTGGCTCTTTTTAAGGGAAAAATCAAAGAAGAGATCGAAAAAGCCTTTAAAAAGGTTTTAACCTAGAG
>CAMLRE010000373.1 GCA_946482355.1 uncultured Bdellovibrio sp. | reverse complement strand
AATTCCCATGTTAGAATCAGATTCAATTACTGAACTTGTATCTTTAGGTAATGTAACTGTGCAAGGTTCAGGCTGTTCAGCCAAAGCTCCGGCTTACACTGAATTAGACTTAACTAAAAACGTGATCGACATCACACTTAAAAGCTTCGTTGTTTCAAACTCTGAAGCGCGCAAAGTCGATTACAAAGCGTGTAACTTAGCTGTGCCATTAAAATTACCTGCTGGTAAACGTTTAACGATTTCATTAATTGATGTGACTGGCGAAGTACGCCCACAGTCGGCTGAGCTTCAATCAACAAGCACACTACGCTTTGAAGGCTTCTTAGCTGGCCAAAAAGGTAAGGTGCATACTAAAACTGTGGCTTTAGGTTCTGAAGCGCGCACTGTTTTATTCAGAAAGACTGACGTGATCACAACAGGTTGCGGAACTTCTGAAATCTTACGTTTAAATGTAAACAACGCCTTAGCTTCAAAAGGCAGTGCTGCTGGTCTTGAACAAAACCAATCACAAATCAAAAAGATTTCAGTTTATTTATCACTTGAGGACTGCAACTAAGCTTGAATAGTTGCAGTTAACTCAGACAACTCGCACGGTACGCAGCCGATTTTTCCAACCACGATGCCGGCTGCGTAATTTGCTAATACGCAGGCCTGCGCTAACGGTAATCCAGAAGCTACTCCTAATGCTAAAGCCGCAATAACTGTGTCACCGGCTCCTGTAACGTCGAAAACTTTTTTTGCAAACGTTGGAACTTGCACCACATCTGAATCACTCGAAAAAATCGACATGCCTTCTTTACCTTGCGTTAACACCACATCACGAGCGCCCGTCATTTTTTGTAAAGCGCGGCCCACAGTGTAAACACGTTCGTTAAAATTTTCGATATCTTCTTCGTGAATTTTAGTTAGAGCTAAAGCTTCGTTGTAATTAGGTTTGATTAAATCTACGCCTTTGTAGAATTCAGCAAACTTCGTTTGGTGTGGATCTACCATTAAGTATTTTCCAGATTTTTTTGCCAGAGCTACGATTTTTTCAACTAAGGCTACAGAGAAAATTCCTTTAGCGTAATCTTCTAAAACCACAACATCGACTGTTGGTAATAAATCCTGAACGCGTTGTAAAATCTTAGCTTCAGTTTCTGCTGGTAAGTTTCTGCGAACTTCGTAATCCACGCGCACTAAATGATGGTGCCCTGTCATCACGCGAGTTTTGCGTGTTGTCGGGCGCTTTTCATCAACGATTAAATGTTCTGTCGGAACTTTTGATTTACCTAAAAGCTCTTTTAAAATTTCGGCACCAGTGTCAGCCCCGACTACAGAAACTAGGTTTACGTTACCAGAAAGACTTACCACGTTTTGAGCCACATTAGCTGCCAAACCTAAACGTTTATCTTCGCCATCCACTTCTAAAACTGGAACCGGAGCTTCAGGGCTAATACGTTTAACGGCTCCTAAAACATATTCATCTACGCCAACGTCGCCGATTAGAAGAATCTTCTTGCTCGAAAAAGCAGAAATTTTTTCAAGAATGTTTTTTTTGACAGTCGAATCTACGTTGAAATGAATAATCGAATTTGACATCGGTAAGTCCCATAGCCAATATGGCCTATCTTTTATGCGTAATGGCTCTAGAAAACCACAATTTCAACAAAACCTCAATCTCATTTACCAGGCTAACTATATTACGCCCAATGAGAAAAAAGAGATCATTCGCTATCTTGAAAGCCTTTATCCCATCTGGGAAATGCGCTTTTCAGCCAGCAATCCTCCGCCAGAAGGTGAACCAAACCGTCCGTTGTTGCGTCCGGTTTACTGGTTAGGTAACTGGCAGTTTGCTTGTTTAGATTATTATCATCCACCTAAAGGCATTCAAAACCGCTGCGTCGAGGCTGAAAGTTATCCGCCAGTTTTAGAAAAGATCGTTAAAAAAATCGAACAAATGGTGCATGAAAAATTCAGCGAAAAAGATATTCCGCGTGGCTGGCATTTAAATACCTGCCTGATTAATTTTTACGGCAACAAAATTCTACCGGACGGTAAAAAATTAGATACCGCCCGTGTAGGCGAACACAAAGACTTCGAACCAGGCCCGGTGGCTTCGATTTCATTTGGCGAAAAAGCTTTATTTCAATTTATCAAAAGCGAAAGTAAAGCGCACAGATCAGATGTGATCTTACAGCAATGGTTAGAAGATTCTTCGCTACAAATTTTTGGTGGCGATAAATTTAAAAAACAACTTTTTCACCGCGTACAACGTGTCGAAGAAAAAGGAATTTTATTTTCAGATATGAAAACGACGAACTTCGAAACTCGCCGTATTAATTTTACGTTTAGATTTGTTCCGAATGATCATATTAAATCATTCAGCGAGCTTCCGGAAAACTTACAAACTGATATCAAAGATTACGTCGCAGAACTTGGTGAGAAATCACAATTTTGGCGTAGCCAAATAGTTTAACAACCTTTGGAAAAGCCGATTAAACTAAAAATCAGCTCCTTTTATTAATACAATTTATAAATTTTGCCGTTATCCGTTGTGAAATACAACGCGCCATCAGGGCCTTGTTTAACTTGGCGAAAACGTTCTTTTAAATCTGTAAAAAGCTCTTCTTCTTTTACAACTTGCATCGCTTTATCAAACACCACACGGTGAACATGTTCTCCACTTAACGTAGCTAAGAATAAATTATTTTTAAATTTTTTAAGACGATCACCTGTATAAAAAGCCATTCCTGAAGGTGAAATTGACGGCACCCATTTTACCAATGGTTGCTCTAAGCCAGGTTTTGATTTTTCACCAATAGCCGGGCCGTAATATTCACGCCCGTAAGTGATAATCGGCCAACCATAATTTAAACCTTTTTTAATCACGTTAACTTCATCACCACCGCGTGGGCCCATTTCAGCATTGTACAACTGCCCCTCTTGATCAAAACCTAAACCTTGCGTATTACGATGCCCCATTGACCAGATCTCGGCTTTACCATCTAAAGTTAAACGCAGGATTTTTCCGTGATGCAGGTCTTTCACTTGGGCTTTATCACGCTTATTACGTTCACCAATACTCATAAATAAATGATCACTGTTATCTGCGACAACACGCGATCCAAAATGCATATCGGTTTTTTCAACGGCATTCGAT
>CAMLRE010000372.1 GCA_946482355.1 uncultured Bdellovibrio sp. | reverse complement strand
CTATGCGCTTTTGTAGCTGTTCATGGCTTTTTTAGCCAATCGAACGTCTTGTAACTCGCGAATGATCTTAGTTTTAGCTTCATCAATTAAAGCCAACACTTGCATGTCTTGATCTAAAATACGCGATACAAACATTTCTTTAGCACGCATGCACTCGCGTAACGCGCGTTTATCTGTTTCTGTAAACACACCGTTAATATCTTTGTGCTGCATGTGAGCTTTGTTAATTTCTGTATCAATATACTTAAGAATATTGATTAAATCTTCGCGTTTATTGTAAAACGCTTCGATTTCTTCGTAATGACCGCTTTCAAGTTTAATGATCTGTTGTTCATTTAAAGTATAAAACTTCTCAAGAAAGTGGTTTTTCTCTGTCATTAATTGAACTAAGCGGATCATGCTGTGCCCCCTTTGGCGTCTTGTTCTTTTTTGTATTTCTCAACGGCGCCTTTCCAGCCCTCGTAAAGATTCTCAATAACTTTTAATGCATTTTTTAATGGTTCAACTTCACCAGAGATATTCGCTTTGGTGTATTGATCCAGGATAAACGTATACAACTGATCGAGTTGTTTCGCGATATCGCCCCCAACTTTGTGGTCCAGCGACACTTGAAGCTCCATAATGATATCGTAAGCACGCATTAAATTTGTTCCGCGCTCTGCAACCTTCTTTTGTTCTGCGGCTTGCATTGCAAGTTTTGTAAACTTGATTGCGCCTTCGTATAACATCAATAAGATCTGCTCACGAGGAGCACTCGTTATCGATGTCTGTTTATATTTCTGATATGGATTAGCTGCCATATTCTACCCTTGTACCTTTCCTAATGCTGCGCCCTGCGAGTTCATCTTTGACATAGCCTCTTCCATATTTGCGAATTGGCGACGTAAAGCTTCTTCACGCTTTTCGAGCTGTTTTTCTTTTCTATCAATTTTTTGATCAATAATTTTCACCTGGTTTTGCATACTGTTTTTACGAGTACCTACTGCACCAGTTTGCGGATCTGTGATTTCACGCACACGCTTACGCATGTTGGTGATGAATCCCGTATTATTTAAATCACCACGTAAAAACTCAATGACGTTACGTGGATCTTCTGCGACGGCTTTTTTAAATTTATCGGCTTTGTATTCCAGCGTACCATTACGGTTAAATTCGATACCTAATTCGATAATACGTTCGAAAGAACTATTCGTTTGCTGAACATCCTGAATAATACGGCGTAAGCGGCCTTCGGTCATACGAAGCATACTGTCGCCACCTAATGGGCCTAAGCGCTGCATACCATCTTTAGTTTCAGTTAATTTATTCTGTGTCTGAATAAAACTTAAAGCGCCATTGTAAGCATCAACGAAAGATTTAACTTTTTCGCCGATCACATCAAAATTTTCTGTCACAGTTAATTTAACCGGAGTACCTTCACGAGCTTGTTTTAAATCTAATGTTACACCGGGAATAGCGTCTGTAATTTTATTTTCAGCCGCTTCGAACTCATGGCCGTTTAATTTATAACGCGCATTTTTAGCTGCTAATTGCTCTGAAAATTCAAAGTCAAAATCACCATCAACCATGTACACAGTCGGAAATTCAACCGAGTGGTCGTTACCGGTTTTAGCACCTGTTAATTGTAAACGGTAACTATCAACAGAGTCTTTTCTATCGTTAATCACCGTGGCTTTAACACCCACGTTAGCCCCATTGATTTTAGCAGCCACTTTTTCAAGTGTTGAATTTTCTTCGTCGATGTAAACTTCTTGCGTGCCTTCTGGAGTGTCAAATTTAATGTAACCTACACCGATTGAAGATTTGTCTTTATCAGAAATACCATTGGAAACGATTGAAGGTTTTGTTGCTAATTGCAGAACTTCTAATGTCCAATCACCTGATTCAGCCACTGAAGCATCGACTGTTCCTTCAACGATATCAGGAAAACCTGACATAAATTTCATATCGCTGAAACCACGAGAGCCAACGATTGAATTTAAATTTTTTAAAATATCATTAATTTTTGTTTCGAATTCTGTAACGAGCTTAACTTTATCTTGAACCTTAGTTTTATCGTCGTTCATTTTCTTTAACGGCATGCGCTCTGCTTCGATCACTTGATCGACCAGATTCGGGGGCAATCCTCCTGATAAACCGCTAATGCGTACTGGCACTGTATTTCCTCCATGAAAAACAATTCAGCTCTTGAATCAGTATGACAGAGTTCGTCGATATTTTGTGAGTCAATGGTTTGTCATTGGACTAAGTTTAGCCCTCGGGCGAGTGGGCAAAAATGACCCATAGACTTTACTCTGGATAGAGGCAGCATAGCTAGACGAAGACACCGTTTTTTCAGTAGTCTCAAGACCTATGGAAAACAAAACAGCCTTGAAACAACACTTTGGTAAGCTGGGTGAATACCTGAAAGAGAAACGCGAGAGTCAAAATCTCACGCAAATTGACGTTGCAAAGGCCTGTCAGTGCAAGTCGCAGTTTGTTTCTAACTGGGAAAGAGGCAAATGCTCGCCCCCGTGGGATATCATGAAAAAGCTAATTAAGCTTTACGATATTCCAGAACGTCAGATTTTTAATTTTCTGATGAAAGAGTATGAGAAATTAATTATTACGAATTTAGGAATTAAAAAACGCTAAGCGGTACGCTTAAGAAGATTACCTTTTTGTGAAGTTTCGTGCATTGGAGTTTCGAAGACTTCCCACAAATCATGCTCAGCAATTTTACGAATGAGATTCTGGCTTTCATCTTTTACTTCGGCGTAAAAATAACCTTCGTCTTCAACTAAAAAAGCCACCCATTTCATATCCAGCATAAAATGTTTCGCGTTTAAATTAGCAATGGCTTTTTCAGCCTGCTCGCGAGTCATTTTTTCTTTTTTCTTTTGTTGTTTTTGATACAACTGTTGCCCGTTGGCATCGCGGTCATGCGTATTCTCAGACTTAATAGCCTTCGTTTCAGGCTGCTGCTGAGTAGATGGCAATGTATTAATAATGGCGCTTCCGGCCAGATTCTTTACATTCATACACTTCGTATCGGCGAATTATAAAAAATCTTGAATTAAGACGTTTGTCAGATGCGGATGATTAAATCACCCATCGTTTGGGCGCTGGCTTCGTCATGGGTCACAATCAAGGCCGTTAACTTTCTTTCAC
>CAMLRE010000371.1 GCA_946482355.1 uncultured Bdellovibrio sp. | reverse complement strand
GTAAGTAATTCCCCATGGTCCGTTACCATGAAGTTGAACAACAGCAGGCGATGTACCTGTCATGGCATAGTGCTTAGTTCCCATCGTCATGCGTGCGTAGTCACCGGTTTTTAAAACGTGAGCGGCTTTAGCATCGAATTTTTCACCTAAGCCCATACTGAAACTACCTTCGATCACCGTTACATGTTCATCAGCCGGATGAGAGTGCGGTGGAATTTTATAATTAGCCGGTAATTTAATCCGCATTGTAAATTCGCCGGCCTTCATAGGATCGCCGTCAATCACTGCAGCCTGTGCACCTGGCGGAAGCGATGCGGGAGCTGGCCCCCATTTCATATCTTTTTTAGTGACCATCACATGGCCTGCATCAGTTGTTGCCGTTGTTGTTGTCGTTGCCGGCAAGACATCCGCAAAAGTTGTAAGCGTTGTTAATACTAGTAAAGCTGGTAAAAATAATTTCATAATTTCTCCTCTAAAATTGCCTCTATATGAAGAGCGTCATTAGAGTGACTGCAAAAATAAATCCATAAGGCATATTTCCTCACAAAGCATGGCCAGCATATTGAAGTTCTTTTGTTGTTCGCCAAAACAAACAAGGAGGTTCTAAAATGAAAAAAACTATGATCGTCGCATTATCTTTATTAGCTGCGACAGCCTATGGAAAAGGTAAAACTGATACAAGTGCGAAAATGAATAAAGCTTCAGATGCCGTTATCATTGAAGCTAAAGATATGAAATGGACAGAAACCGAAGGACTCAAGGGAGTTCAATCTTCAGTTATCGAAGGTGATTCGGCAAAAGGTCCGCATCATGCCTTTATGAAATTAAGTTCTGGGTTTACAGCTCCTCTTCATCATCATACAGCCGATCACTTCGTGTCTGTGATTACAGGAACTGTGATTTTAACGGTTGATGGCATCGAACACCGCCTGCCAGCCGGTTCGTACTTCTCATTAAGAAATAAAAAGGCACACGCCACAGCCTGCGCAGAAGGTTCAGAATGTCTTTTATTTAACGATGCTCGTGGCAAATGGGACACCGTACCCGAACAACAAAACACCATTGGTTCGAAATAGTTTCGACATAAAAGATTTTTACTACGAAATTTATTTCTTTAATTATAATCCAAGCCGACAGTTTCTCAGCTACGGCCTTTGCTAAAACGAAACAAAAATCCTTACACAACTTAGCGCTCCCTTTACTTTGGGAGCGCTAACGATTAGGCTCTGAATATGAACGATCAACTCTTTTTAGAACAGGCCATTGAACTCGCTATCGAAAATAAGAAAAAAGGCGCAAGACCGTTTGCAGCTCTTTTAGTTAAAGATAATCAGATTATCTCTAAAGGGGTTAATAATATGCTAACTACATTTGACCCTTCATCGCACGCTGAAATGGAAGCTATCCGCACGGCAACTATGAACTCTCGTAATTTAGACTTAAAAGGTCATACTGTGTATGCCAGTGGCCAGCCATGCCCGATGTGTTTAGCTGCCATGGCAATCACAAATGTCAGCGAAATCGTATACGCCTTCGACAATAATGACGCTGCTCCATTTAATTATTCAAGTCAGCCCACTTACGATAAATTAGGTATAAGCGATATTACATTTATCAAAATAAGAAAACTTGAGACGAAGTACACAGCCCATCAGGTGTATTCACCATAAACTATTTACGGTTGAAAACGCTTCTGTATAGTATACCCTATACACATGAGCATCAAAGAGAAGACCACCGATTTTATCAATAAACACGAAACTAAGCTTGATATAGCTTTCTTCGTTGGTGGCTTTTTATTTGATATTTTATTTATTTCTGATCCTGACGATTTATTTTCGATCGCTCAGCAAGCCGTTTATTTATTTATCGTTGCAACTCTTATTCATTACGAAATGTTATTTCGCCTTCATAAATGGAGGCCCCAAGAGTCGCTTTTAAAGCTATGGTCGTACCGCGATTTTACCCTGCACTTCTTTTTAGGATCTCTTTTAAGTGTGTATTCACTTTTTTATATTAAAAGTGCATCGATCTTAAGTAGTTTTATTTTTCTCATTTTATTAATCGGGATTATTTTACTCAACGAGCTGTCTTTTGCAAAATCCGGCAAAGTCAGTCTCAAAGTGGCCTTCTATTCCATCTGCCTATTTTCATTTTTCTCGGTGATTTACCCGATCGTCTTAGGATTTGTCGGCTGGACCCCCCTGTTTTTTTCTGTGGTAAGTACGATTTTAATTTTACTGGCTCAATTAAAGTTACTTGCTAAATACGCAGTGCCGGGAAAAGTTTTAACCAAAGCCTTAGCGGCTCCGGCTGGAGGCGTGCTTGGTATTTTCTTAGTGTTTTATTTTCTGGGCTGGATTCCACCAGTGCCATTAAGTGTGACCGCTCAAGGTGTCTACCACAATTTAGAAAAACGCGAAGGGCAGTTTTTTCTCTCTTTTGAAAAAACCTGGAAATTCTGGCAAGACTCAGACAAAGAATTTAACGCAGCCCCAGGCGACAAAGTTTTCTTCTTTGCGCAAATTTATTCTCCGGCCCGTATTTCAGATCAAATTTTTTTACATTGGCATTTAAAAAATAAAAAAGGCGACTGGGTTTCAACTGACCGTGTGCCGTTATTTATTCAAGGTGGCAGAAAAGAAGGCTTTCGCGGTTACGCCACAAAAGCCAACTATCAACCCGGCGAATGGATGGTGACAGTTGAAACCAGCATGGGATCTGAAATTTCACGCTACTATTTCGAGATTACAAATGTCGCTGCAAATGAAGCGCGCATTTTTACAACACTTGAAAAATAACTATTCTTCAAATTCAAAACTAAACTGATCACCTTTAACTTTGGGCCGCTTAAATAAATCGGTTCGTAAAATTAACGATGATTTTTTATCCATAAAATACTTGCGGCGAAAGATATGAAACATCTCAGCCACATGATTGGCTTTCGCCCCGGTTCCACGCATACGTGAACCGAAGTTAGAATCGTAAAGTTTACCGCCTCGCACATCACGAATCGCACTGATGACTTTATCTTTTTTTTCAGGATAATTTTGTTCTAACCATTCAACAAAGAGATCTTTGACCGAATGAGGTAAGCGCCCCATCACATAATTAGCCGATCTTGCTCCAGCTTGCGCGCAAGCTTCTAAAATTTTTGGCA
>CAMLRE010000370.1 GCA_946482355.1 uncultured Bdellovibrio sp. | reverse complement strand
AAACTAAAGCAGGTACTTTAAAAGGTAAATTTGCTTACATGTCACCAGAGCAAGCTGAAGCTGAAGAGGTTGATCCTCGTACCGACGTTTTCGCGTTAGGTATTATTCTTTGGGAATTATTGGCCAATGACCGTCTATTCACCGGCAGTAACGAAAATGCGATCTTACGTAAAGTGCGTGAATGCCAAACGCCACCAATTAGAAAAATTAATCCTTTAGTTCCGGTGGAATTAGAGAGAATCGTAACAAAAGCTTTAGCGAAAGATAAAAACGTTCGCTATCAAACAGCGGCTACGTTACAAAAAGATTTAAATCGTTTTTTAAACACACAGTACCCTGATTTTTCACCGCATGATTTCAGTAAAACAGTGATCGACTGTTTTAAAAATGCTTATGCCGAAGGCCGTGAAAAACTAATTACTTACGCAAAAATTGATATTTCTGAAAAAGAACCGGTTTCTTTTGCGCCTCCGGCAGAAGAGAAATCAAATTCAGCTTCAGACGCAGCCGCAAAAGCAGCGAATAACAATCAAGCGCCTCCACCGATGCCAACTCAGGTGAAGTTAACTCCGCTTGAGCCGAAGGGTTTAACTCAGGATCAACAGTTAAAAATTGATCTTGATGGTATTAAAAACGCCAAAACCCAACAGCAACAAAATGCTAAAACACCTCCTCGTCCGGGATCACCAAAACCGATGTCGAACGAAACGAATGTGGGTTACAACACACGCATAACACAAGCAACACGCATCAGTTCGCCGTCGCCTGAAAGCAACGAATCAATGGCTGATGTTGTGATGAAGCTTGTGATTATTGCGGTTATGGGTATTGCCGGCTATTGGGGCTACAGCAAATACACAACACCTTCACGTAAAATTGCAAAAAAACAAATTGTTGAAGAAGGCCAAATGGATATCTCTTCTTCAGCTTCAGTTAAAGTTTCTATTTCAAGCCAACCAAGTGGCGCCAGAATCTTTCTTGATGGCGTAGACACGGGCCGTTCAACACCGGCGATCGTGCCTATGAACGCCAATAAAGAAACTAAAATTACCCTGAAAAAAGAAAGTTACTACCCGTACGAAGTGACTAAGTCATTTAACGATACAGGTATTTTAACAACGACGTTACAACAAATGCCTCAGGCTGGCTTTATTAATATCAACGTGCAAAACGGCGGCGTAAAACCTGTGATCTACGTCAACAATCAACGTTTATCAGAGCTTCCTCCGATTAAACGTTATGCCGTAACTGCCGGCACACAAGTGACTGTTACAGCCGTTAACCCGATCACTCAATTAAAAGATGAAGTGACAGTTAAAGTTGATTCTGGCAGCGAAGCCAATGTAGACTTAATTTTAGGTCGTACTAAATAATTTAATTCAAAAAAACGTTTAGAAAAACACAGCTGAGAGTTACCACCATGACAAAAACGAATAAAACGAGCGATCAATCTATTCATCTATGGCTAAAAAATGCATTGGGCCGCAAAGATCAAATTGCTTTTAAGTATAAGAAAAAAGGCCAATGGATTGAAAAAACCAACTACAACTATCTTCAGCTGATCACTCACCTTCAAAGTGTTCTTAAAGAACACAAAGTGGCTCCCGGTGGAAAAGTGGGAATCATGTCAGCCACGCGCTGGGAATGGGCTGCCACGGATGTTGCGACCTTAGCCATGGGCGCGATCTTAGTTCCGATCTATCCGAATTTAACTGATGAAGATGTCATTTACATTCTTGATCATTCTGAAGCTGATGTTTTATTTGTTGATAATAAAAAAACGCACGCCCAGTTTGAGCGCGTTAAAACTAAAATTCAAAAACAAATCAAATGTGTTGTCTTTGATGAATTAGATATGGATTCAGGTTACGTGGGCGATAGCGCTATTCAATTAATGATTGATCATGCCGCTCATGTAAAATTAGAAGACCCCGCAACAATCATTTATACTTCAGGAACTACGGGACGCCCAAAAGGTGTTTTACTTCTGCATTACGCTTTAGTTTCAGAAGTTTATGAAGCGTTCTCGCTTTTTCAAATTAGCCACGAAGATATTTCTTTGGCGTTTTTACCTTTTGCCCATGTGATGGGTCGTATTGAACACTGGGGCGCTTTATATATGGGCTCGCAAGTGGCTTATGCTGAATCAATTGAATTATTAAAACGCAATTTAGGCGAAGTAAAACCCACTTATCTTGTTGCCGTGCCTCGTATTTTTGAAAAAATTTATTCAGGCATTGCCACCCTAGTAGAAACAAATCCGCTTAAGAAAAAACTTTTTGATCAGACGTTATCGGTAGCTAAAAAGATGGCTTACTACCGCGATACAAAACAGGCCGCCCCTATTGTGACGGCTTTAGCTTACGAAGGTTTATCTAAACTTGTGCTTGGCCCGATTCGCCAGGCGTTTGGTGGAAGACTGCGTTTTGCCATCAGTGGTGGCGCACCACTTAGCCCTGACTTAGGACAATTTTTTTCTTACTTAGGTATTCGTATTTTTGAAGGTTACGGTTTAACTGAAACTTTCGCAGCGATTACGGTAAACACTGAAACCCATTGGGAGTTAGGCACTGTAGGCCGCCCGATTGGTGATGTTGAAATTAAATTTGCTCAAGATGGCGAAATTTTAGTAAAGAGCCATAAGTGTTTAAAAGAGTACTATAAAAATCCTGAAGCGACAGCGGCAGCGATTGATAAAGACGGCTTTTTTGCGACAGGTGATATTGGTGAATTCACACCCAACGGTTATTTAAAAATTACTGATCGTAAAAAAGATCTGATTAAAACAGCCGGCGGTAAATACGTGGCCCCGCAAAAATTAGAAGGTCTTTTAAAACAAGAGCCGATCGTATCGCAAGTTTTTATCTGCGGTGATCAAAGAAAATTTATCTCTGCCTTAATCACAGTTGAATCATTACCTGTTGATGCCACAGCTGAACAAAAAAACGAAGTTTTACAAAAGATCAAAGCTCAGGTGCAGAAAGTAAATTCTCAGTTAGCGAGCTTTGAAACGATTAAAAAATTCGAAGTGCTTTTTGAAGTGTGGTCTGTTGAAAACGGCTGCTTAACACCTTCGATGAAAGTAAAACGTAAGTTCATTGAAAACCGTTATGCTCATATCATTGATGACATGTACGGTAACGGTGGCGGCGGCGAATAACGTCGGCGC
>CAMLRE010000369.1 GCA_946482355.1 uncultured Bdellovibrio sp. | reverse complement strand
GGAACGTAATACTTGCTTCAAGTAAAACGGTGGCTGAAGCGAATGACCATTACACTCTTAAAGACGGGGTTTACTATTCCAAAGTGTATAAAGACTGCGATACCAACTACGCCAACATTACAGCGCCTGACCATAAAAATTTAGTTTCAAAATGTGTAAAGAGTGTCTGTGTCTTAAAAAAGAAGAAATAACTATTTCTTACGTTTTCTAAAATAGTACGAGCGGTACCAAGAGGCCGTTTTTTTCCATAATGAAAATTTCGTTTCATCCGGAAAAATATTTACTCTGAAAATCTGAAATGGGTCATCGAACATTTTAAGTCCGCCAGTATCAGTATTGACGGCAAAGTCATATCCGGCAGCTTCGGCAAGCTTTGCGCTGGCCGCATTTGTATCACCGTAAGTGTAAGCGTAAACACACACTTCGCGCTCGAATTCTTTTTCTAGCGCACGTTTTGAATCAATAAGCTCTGCAAAAGCCTGGTCAGGCGTCATTTCGGTAATGCGCTTGTGGCTAAAACCGTGTGATCCAATTTCAAAATTTGAGTTAAGCCAAAGTTTACGATCGTTGCCAGAAATAATTTTATCGCCTTTTTCGGCGTTAGCTTCATCCCACTGGTTGTGACTGATTTCGCTATTCGCTAATAAAAAGATCTGCGCTTTAAAGTTATATTTTTTAAGTAACGGGTCGGCGTTATTTAAATTATCCCAATAGCCATCATCAAAAGTAAGAACTAACGGTTTTTTCGGAAAAGTATCAAATGAACGGGTGCCGTTTTTATATTGTTTTAACTCTGAAAAAGTCACTGTTTCAAAGCCAGCTTTTTTATAAAACTCTAGGTGTTTTTCAAAGTTGGCTTGCGTAACATAAATTTTATGTGGTGAATCCAGTTCATACAGCGGAATTTTATGGTACATCAAAACTGGAATCCAACCAGGGTAGTGAGCTTCAAAATAACTGGCTTCATAGATTTTCTGAAGCTGATCACAAACGGTTTTAATACCGAATTGGCTTTTAGCGATTTTTGCTAAATCCATTAATTGCGAAACATTAATTTTATAATAATTTTCAATATCTGCGTCCATTTGTGCCGGACACACTTCAGGTTTACCGAACGTCGAAGCTTCAATATCACCAAAGTTAGATTTGATCTGTTCATTGAAGTTTTCTTTTTGGCAAAGACCTAAATACTTCGCTTCGCCAAACGCGATAGCGGCCACGCCGCTCATTAGGCTTTCCATGCACACACGGCCTGAACCGATTACCAAATCAAACTGCGTGTAAATACCTTGGTGTAGCGTCGGTGGCGTATGAAAAAACAGATTCTTTGAATGTAAAGATTTATCGATCTCGTTTTCAGAAGCGCCGACTAAATGAATTTCAAAATTAATATTTTTAGCCGTTAAAATTTTTTTAAGACTTTGAACAGCGTTTTCAGTTCTGTCTTTTTTAGGTCCTGTGGCACGGCCGATAATTGCAATTTTTAAAAGTTCAGACTTGTTTTTTGCCGAATTGATTTTTTTTGGAAAGAACAGCTCTGTGCTAATGCCATTACGAATAACTTTGATGTTTTCTGGTTTGTAACCAAACTCATTCACCAGCTGATCTTGCACATTTTCGCAAATTGCAATTTGATGAGAACCATAAATATTTTTAAATTTTTTAGAAAACGAAACATGCTGGCGGCCGTGAATCGTACTGATATAACCCACTTTAATTCCACGGGTTGCGCTGTAAGCAAGCTTTGAAGCCGCTCGTGAGTGCGCATGAATCACCTGAACTTTATGCTTAACAAGAAGCTCTTTTAAAGTTTTAACACTTTCGTTAAATTCAGCGCGTGATTTAGTCTCAACTTTAAGTTCTATTTTTTCAGCTTTTGTCGGGTAGTAAAACCCATTAGAAACTTGAAGCACCTTATGGCCTGCGGCCACTTGGATGTCTGTAAGCTGACAAGCGTAAACCTCGGCGCCAGTCAGATGGTTTTGAGACAATAAATGAAGAATAGTCATAAGTTCAACTGCGTCTCCTCGGCGTCCGCCGACATGACTATTCTTCCGTATTTGACGTTAATGGTACACATTTTTTTGGGGCTTCTGCCGGAATTTCGACAGCTTTTGCCCAGTCTTTTTCAAATAAAGCGGCCATTTTCGCTTCGGTGGCTTCATCAGAGAAGATAATTCCTAATTCGCGGGCTTTTGTTAATGAGTTTACCGAGAAGTTCTCAGACCCTAAGAAAACTGCTTTATGATCCACATTGATCGTCTTTGCGTGGATATAAGGAATCTCTTCATTAGCCGGAAACGGAGTTCCTTTTACACTTACACCTTTAGAAGTTAAGTCTTTAAGATTTTTATAAGCCGCTTCTGCCGGCATACCTAAGCCGCATAAAGAAGTTAGTACGCGCACCTGAACTTTGCGCTTTACGGCAGCGGCTAAAGCGTCGTGGATATTCGGGTTACCCATGTTTTCAATCCAGATTTCAATTGAGCTATCGGCTGAATTAATTAAATCGATGAGTTTTGCTTCAGAGTTATTCGGGCTCCAAACTAAATTTGTATTCGTAAGTTTTGGAGTGATAGCTTCTTGTTTTTGCGCATTTTTTACGTCTTGGTCAAAAACCGCAGTGATTTCAGAAATCACACCTTTATCCGCCGTAAATACACCAAGATCGCGCATTTGATTTGAACGGCTGATAAAATTCATTGTCGAAACAAAAGCTAATGTGTCGTCGATCACAAACATTTTCCAATGCGAGATCGTAAACCCAGTTGTCGCCACCATAATGTTAGCGCCAGCTTTTTTTAGCTGATCAAAGATCGCTTTGCGCTTTTCATTATTCGTGCAGTATTTATCGCAAATGATTGTCACATTAATGCCGCGTCTAACTTGTTTTTCGATTTGATCGGCCATGTCTTGTGAAGAAATTCCGAAAATACCAATGCGGATTGTTTTCTGCGCTTTTGCAAAAGCATTGTATAAAGCCGTATGATCTTGTTCCGGAGTTGAAACAAACTCTAAATCGTGAATGGGATTTAATTGCTTTAGCCAAGAAACTTTTGGCGAATAGGCGTTTGCTGTAGAGATTAAAAAAGTAACAGTTAAAAATAGACGTAACATCATGATGTGGACCCCTCTCACATATCTTCAAACGTGAGGCTATTTCCCTATGAAAAA
>CAMLRE010000368.1 GCA_946482355.1 uncultured Bdellovibrio sp. | reverse complement strand
GAAATGTCATACATCGAAACTTTGTATAAACCTTTTTCTGGTAACACTAACATGCCACTAATTAAGTCAGATAAAATTGTACGCTCTACTTGGCGGCGCTCTTTTAAGATAATCGGCTGAAACTTGCCTTTATGCTCCTGCATATTAAGCAGTTTTTGATCACTATTGCCCATCTCTTGAGTATTTGTTGTATTTACCGTTTTCAGACGTGGCGTAATATCGATCACTTTTGCCATAGTTTCCCCCATATATGCATTACCCCTATCGGC
Organism: uncultured Bdellovibrio sp.; assembly: GCA_946482355.1. The sequence goes on along the minus strand of CAMLRE010000368.1, from coordinate 2,921 downwards.
AAAAAATTGTCTTAACTTGAGATCCAGAAATGATACAGTTTAGAGCATTATGTTGCGTTTAATGGCGCTTATGGCGCTGAGCCTGTTTATACACATTTTGATGTACGAAGGAGTCTGGTATTTACCACCAGCACCCAGACCTTCGTCGGGCGAAGTTGAGGTCGAAGTCGTTGAAGAAAAACCTGCCGACAAACGCGAGAAAAATTTCGATAAAGCCGTCGTAAAAAACACAACCACACAAGAACCTAAGGACATGTCTGATCCCGCACAGTTTATGGCGGAGAAAAATCAACGTTTCGATAAACAAACACGCGCCACAAAATTGGGAGCCTTTGAAAACCGCGCCCCTTCTAAAGGAAGCCAAGGTTCCGCGACCGCTCAGCAAAAAGTGGCCGCGCAAAAAACTCCAGCGAGTGATGATGGCGATGTACCAGAGTTTGCCAGAGAGATGCAAGCACAGATGGCGCGCGTGCAAGAATCAACTGTGCCTTACGAATTACCGAGTGATATTCAAAGTGGGTCAGCCACTAATTTAAATGCCGACGCTCATATTTATGCTTCGTTTTACAATCGTATTTTAAGTTTATTTTATGTTCGTTGGGCTGAAAGATTAAATGCGATTTTTGATCGCCTGCCAACCGATGTTCGTAAATCATTATCTGGTAAATCTTGGACTACAGAAGTTGAAATCTTGCTCGACAAAACAGGTCTTTATCAAGAGGGTTTAGTGATGCAAAGTTCTGGCTTTAAACCTTTTGATGAGGCTGGCATTTACGCGTTTAAGAGCGCAAAGTTCTTCCCGAACCCACCTAAAGCTAAGGTCGAGGCCGACGGAGGCCGCGTTCGTCTTAGGTACAGAATTCGCGTTAACGTGTACTGATCCCACAGCCACCGTTCTGGTTTTAAGCTAAAATAGAGGAATGAAATTAGCACTATTTTCCATTCTATTTTTAGCCAGTTTTACAGCGCAAGCCATGACCACCGAAATCGGATTAAGTTACGGATTTTCTAAGAAAAATTTCAACGCGACCAACTACTACCAATCTGAAACTAAATCAGCGTCGTTATCGTTTTATCTTTTTGAAAAAATCGCACTTGAATTAAGTTACACTGAATCGTTTTATGAAAACCAAGAAAACGATGCCACTTCTCAACGTGTGCTTCAGCAAACTTCAAACGTTGCAGGCTCAGATTTAATTTTTATTTTAACTGACCAGCGCAGTGATTTTCAGCCCTACATTAAAGGTGGCGCTGCTTACATTAGTAAAAAAGCCGTGATTAAATATCAAAACGCCAACGCTTACGAAATTCCAACCAAAGATGGCGTAGCCCCTAGCTACGGTGTAGGTTTAAAATATAAACTGACAGAAAAGTTTTCGATTCGCTTAGGCTACGATATCTGGAAAACGCCGATGGATGACGGTTCTAAAACCGAAGATACTGCGTTTAAGGCCGGACTTAGCTGGTTTCTGTAAATGAAAAAAATCACCCTGCTAGCAACGAGTTTTCTTTTTCTATCAAGCTGCCAGCTTGGTTATTATTTTAAATCAGCGAAGAACCAACTTTCAATGATGGCCAGCCGCGAACCGGTCAGCGAAGTCTTAAATCAGGATTCATTAACCGAAGCACAAAAAAATAAATTACGTCTAAGCCAACAGGCGCGTGAATTTGCTTTTAATGATCTGCATTTAAAACAAACTAAAAATTACGACACTTACATTGATCTTAAGCGCCCCTATGTAACCTGGGTTGTAAATGCCGCCTACAAATGGGAATTAAAAAATTACCAGTGGTCATACCCGATTGTAGGCGCAATGCCTTACAAAGGTTTTTTTAGTGAAGAAGAAGCCAAAGAAGAAGCTGAAGATTTAAAAAAACAAGGTTTAGATACCAACGTGCGCGGTGTTTCTGCTTATTCAACCTTAGGTTGGTTTAAAGATTCTGTTTTATCATCAATGTTACGTTATAAAGATCATGATTTAGTAAATACAATTATCCACGAAATCACACACACGACTGTGTACATCAAGCACAATGCGGATTTTAACGAGCGACTCGCGGTGTTTATCGGCAACAAAGGCACTGAAATGTTTTATAAAAAACTTGAAGGCCAAGACTCACCCACTGTAAAAACAATTTTAGCTGAATACGAAGATGACAAATTATTTTCAGCTTTTATTTCAGAACAAATCAAACAGCTTGAAGCCTGGTACAAGTCGAATTCAGAACAAAACGAAAAATTACGCCAAGAGCAGTTTGAAAAAATCAAAGAAGCTTTTAAAGTGCAGGTAAGCCCTAAAATGAAAGCCGGAAGTTATAGCCGCTTCGTCACTGAAACAATGAATAACGCAACTCTTGGGTTAATGCGCACGTACATGGAAGATTTAAGTGATTTTGAAAAACTTTACGCTAAATGCGGCGATAATATGGATCAGTTTATTGAAAAAGTTAAAACCTTAGAAAAATCTGACGATCCTGCGGCTGATTTAAAAAAATTAGCTGAATAAATTATTTAATATCTAAAAAGCGCATTAAATTATGTGACTGCACTTCGGGTGAAAACTTCGTATAGAACTTACGATCAAGTTCTACTGGCGCTTTGATCTTTTCAGCTAAGTTTTCAAGATTGTAAAACACGCAGTTCGTTGAAAATTCACTGACCACTTTAAATGACTCATGCATTAACAGCGGCAACTGATACGCATACGCCAGGTTATAAGCGCCAGAGATTTTTGTTTTTAAATACACATCGAAATAGCGGTTATTCGGGTGCATCAGCGGCATCACAAACTTAGCCTGCTGCAAATCTTCTTCTAACTGTTCATCAGGCACATAGCCTTCATAAAATCTAAAATAAGATTCAAGACCGGCTTCACGAACCAGCGTTCTGATTTTGGGCCCATCGTGAGTTAAGCAGTTAC
>CAMLRE010000367.1 GCA_946482355.1 uncultured Bdellovibrio sp. | reverse complement strand
CTGTTGAAAGCACAAAGGGCACGTTAAACGCTTTCACAATTTTTCCTAAAGTGACCACATTTAAAAGTAATTCACTGGCACTTCTTGAAGTCACTCCACGGAACTGTTCTGGCTGATAATCAATAAATGCAAAGACAGAATTTTCGGGAGTTAAAAGATGATCTTTTTTAGCATTTCGAATAGATGCGATTTGCGCCATACTTGGCCCCTTTCCATGAGGCAAGTTGACTCATTTGCCTCTCGTATTAGGGATTATGCAAAAGGTGGTGCATTCTTTTTCGAGGCTTTTACTTCTTCCCATTCCGGAAGATACACTTCAGCATCGATGGGCTTAATGATTTGATCGGCACTTGGATTTTTATAAACAGACTGAACGCCATCCCAACCGGTGAACGTGCGCTCTGAACCAGAGACCGAAGTTTCAAACTTAGGAACGTAATAAGCTTTACCGCCACCATCGGGAATATCCACCGATAAGTTTGGCATCGCTAATCCAGATAAATGGCCCCATAGCTCTTTTTGAATTTCTAATGAATCATCAATCGAAGTACGTAAATGATCTGTACCAATCGAAGGATCGCACTGAAACATGTAATAAGGTTTTGCACGAAGATGTAAAAGTCTGCGCGATAACGCTTGCACGATCGCTGGGTGATTGTTCACGCCGTTTAATAACACCATCTGGTTCATCACGGGAATACCGTGATCAACAAACATTTCAACAGCATTTGCTGCTTCAAGAGTTAATTCACGCGGGTGATTAAAATGGGTCATTAAAAAAACAGGGGCTGACGACGAGTTCTTAGGCTTACGTAAAATTTTAACTAAGTTTTCTGTCACACGCATGGGTGCCACAACCGGCATGCGTGTGCCGATACGAATAATTTCGATATGTTCGATTTTACGTAAATCAGATAACACACGTTCAAGCTGCTGATCTGAAACTGTTAACGGGTCACCGCCTGATAAAATAATTTCGCGAAGACCTTTAGTGTTACGAAAATACTCTAGCGCGTGTTCGTATTCAGAATTTTTAATAAAGGCCTGATCGCTTCCGGTAAAATGTTTTCTTGTGCAGTAACGACAATACACCGAACAAATATCCGTAATTAAAAAAAGTGCTCTATCAGAATAACGATGCACGACACGGGCTACCGGATTGTTTGTATTTTTTCTTTCACCTAATGGATCAAGCTGAGCCTGAAACTTATCTGAAAGTTCTGCCGAATGGGGCATTAAAATTCTTCTGATCGGGTCTTGTTCTAAAGATTTGTGAGCTAAGCTTGCGTAGTAAGGGGTGGCGCGAATATTAAAAACTTGTTTTGCGTCTTGTGTTTGGTTTGCTGCAAACGCCACAGTTTCATTTTCAGATAAAGTAAAGTGAGATTGAAAATCAGTTAATGATTTCATTGACTGGCGCAGTTGCCAGGTCCAATCCGTCCAGTCAGATGGGCTAACATTTTCAGGTTTAGGGGCTGAATCAAACTTGATCTTCACCCCCCAAGGTATAGCTTAATCTAGCTGCAAATCCAAGAACGTTGTGTAGGTCGGCTGAAGCGGGATAACCAATTTACGCTTTTTAAGCCCCGGAATGTTAATAACCATTTGTAATGGGTATTTTTTATTAATATCAAACGACGACGGTGCTGTAGAGATCGGCTGAACCGTACCCGTTAATTGAATCTGAATTTTGTTTTTATCCGCCGAATAATTGATGATTCGCGAACCCCATTCATTCAAACGACCAATACGAATTTCGTAATTCATAGGAACCGAGACTTTAATAAGACCATCTTTTTTAGCATCTTTAAGATGTTTTTTATTATCATTACCATAGTAATAATCTACCTGTAGATAGTTCATTAAAGTTTTACTATCTAACATGTCTTTTGGTGGCACAAAGTTTTTAGGTAATTCTAAATCTAAACCTAAATTAAATGTGCGCATTTCATTACGAAGCATTTCATTAGTTTCTAAACTTAACGTCGACTTAGCTACTTCTAAACGTTTAACGATATCTGTGTAACGATCCATGCTGCACGCTACTTTTGGATCTTCACAGTTTGCCAAATGTTTAAAGACGTACAGGTACGTTGGATGTTTACATTGACCTGGATCAATACACGCTTCAGGAACAGAAGCTATCGCATAATCCGGATACCCGCTGGCTTTAGCGTGTACACCTTCAACTAAGATGTACTTAGGATCAGTTTTAAAAAAACGTGAATAATCAAAATCATCAACATTAAGATTATTTTTCTTTTCTAATTCCATGTAGCGGTTGATTGCATCTGAGTAATAATAAAAACCAAGACGCGCACTTGCTACATTCACTGCCTGATCAGATTCCCAGCGGCTTCCTACATTTAAACGGTAATCAAAAACCTTAACGACTTTCTTTTTTAAATCGTTAATAAATTTTAAAAACTTACTTTTATGCTCCATCTCTTCGCCTTTAGAGGCCGGCACAACGCCCGAGATATTTAACATTCTTGGATCGTAGTAAATATTGACGTAATTCTTTTGCGCCATTCGGCTGAAGTAGCCATAAATCTTTTCAGAAGCAGCCGTTAGATCAGTGATCTCTTGTTCACCGTATTTTAAGGTATCAAAAATAAAATCCTGGATATCTGCATTAGGAATAAATTTTTTAATTAAAAACGTTGTGCGTGACCCCCAAAATGGAGCACCTAAAGTTACAAAACCATTCACCCGTTCCATGTACGCACGCTGTTTTAAATCAACACCATCTAAAGCTTTTAAATACCAAATGTATCCCACAAGACCACCTTGTGAGTGAGTCACTAAGCTAATTTTATCGCCGTCGTTTAAGACCGGAATTTCTTTAACTAAATAGTTCTCAAATTCACTAACAAAACGTTCGATTTCAGCGGTTTTTTCGCCCGTTGAATATTTAAAATTTCTTAAGACAATGTCGTAACTTTGATTTACAGCATATAAATGCTCTTCTAAAGCCGGTAAAATCCCCTGAAAAGAATCCGGAGAACCCGCTATACCGTGAATAGTAATAATATAATGCTTCGGCTTTACACTGGCCGGGCCACGAAACGCATGAAATGTCTCACAAGAGGCCAATACCAGGATGCTGAGTAACAATAAATAATACTTCATATAGTCATCATCGTGATCTTGATATTCAGACTATAGGTTGACACAGCCACTGTGTGACTTTTTTCGGTCA
>CAMLRE010000366.1 GCA_946482355.1 uncultured Bdellovibrio sp. | reverse complement strand
AACTACCCTTGCATATTTTCGATGGCTGAATCTTTCGGGCGTAAGACAAAAAATAAAATACAACCTACTACAAAAACACCCATCGCTCTTTGGGCTTCTTCAAATGTCGCTGAAAAAATTAAAGTGATCGCTAACACACACCCAAATGCTGGAACAATATAAGGAACTTCAAAACGGCCTTTTTCTTCAGATCTACGGCGTTTAAGAATAATTAAACTTAAATTCATCATAAAAAAACCAGTCAGCAGTAATAAGCTTGATGATTTAGCAAGAATAGCGATGTCACCGGTAAAAGCCATTAACAGAACCACCGCGATACAAACAAAAATCGCTGTGACTGGTGTATGTGTTTTAGCCGAAACGTAGCCTAAAAATTTCGGTAATAACTTTTCGCGAGACATGCCGTACACTAAGCGCGACCCCATAATAAAATTTAATAACGCTGTATTAGCAATCGCAAACATCGAAATAAAACTAAAAATCTTCGCCGGAAACCACGGAGCCGCTTTAGCCATAACATCAACTAACGGCTGCGTACTTTTGGCAAGTTCTGCGGCTGGAATCACCGACACCGCCACGATACTGATTAACATATAAATCACTGATGAAACCGCAACCGCAACTAAAATACCAATCGGAAGATTTCGCTGCGGATTTTCTACTTCTTCAGCGACATTCATAATATCTTCAAACCCAATAAAAGAATAAAATGTTAAAATAGCGCCAGAAAAAACTAACGGCATCTGAAAGTGCCCGCTTGGATTAGTTTCAGTTGTAAAATCAAGTAAGGGGGTATCACCAATAAATGATAAACCAAATGCTATGACTAAAAGTAAACCTGATAATTCAATCACTGTACAAATAATGTTAGCCCACATTGATTCTTTAATTCCTTTAAGAACGATCAATGTTAAAAGCCCCATGAAAACTAAAATTCCACCGTTTAATGAAAGCGCAGGAATCATTCCAATCAAATAACCTGAAAAAGCGCGGCTGGCCGTGGCCATTGAAACTAGGCCTGAACACAAAACCATAATTCCAAAAACGTAAGCTAAAAAAGAAGATCCAAAAGATTTTTTCAGAATGTACGCAATACCTGCAGCTCTGGGGTAACGTGATCCAAGAGAAGCATAAGTCAGACCGGTAAAGATCGCAGCTAAAGCACTTACTAAAAAGGCCACCCAAATTCCATTACCCATAACTCCTGCGGCTTTGCCGACAAGACCGTAAATGCCGGCACCGAGGATATCTCCGATACCGTAAAAAATTAACGAGATAAGTGAAATTCGACGGACTAAATGTTCGCTATATTGTGTAGTCATACTTTAAGCTTAGGGGTAAGAATGCCTCGTTGACTACAAAAAAATGTTTAGACTGACATTTCAGGAAATTGATAAAGCTCTTCAGGAAGTTGTTGTTCAAACCACTCTAGGGCTTTTCGCGAAACTTGTTCCATAGTTCCGGTTTCAACAAATAAATGCGTAGCACCAGGAATAATCACAAGCATGCAGTTTTTAAGTTTTGCTTCGGCTAATTCATTAAGCTCAATCACGCCATAATCATTGCCCCCGACAATCAGTAAAATCGGAACTTTGGCCGTGTTGAGCGAATCGCCTGCTAAATCCGGGCGGCCGCCACGACTAACTACAGCATAAATTTCTTCTTCAACTGAAATTAAATCCGCAGCTTTAATCGCAGCTCCTGCTCCAGTGCTGGCGCCAAAATATCCAAAGCGTATTTCTTCACGAATTTCAGGAAGCCTACGTAAAAATCTGGTGGCGACAATAAGTCGATCAGCCAACAGATCAATGTTAAAAACATTTTTACGATCTTTAGCTTCTTCAGTGGTTAAAAGATCAAATAAAAGTGTTCCAAAGCCGTTCTCATTAAGATACTGGGCCACGGCCTGATTGCGCGGACTTTTACGGCTACTATCGCTGCCATGGGCAAATATAATAACCGCTTTCATTTTTGGAAACACCGTTAAATCACCTTTAACAGAATCGTTGGCAATAGGGATTTCTATTTCTTTGTACAGCATAGAAATTTAAACAGCAATCCATAGACCATGGGTTTTATTCTATATTTGTTCCACATTGCCCTGTTCACTTCGGTGACGAAGTTTTTCTTTAATACAGATCAGCCCGGACGGGAAACCGTTCGCCTGCGGGCATACGTTCAGGTCTTGGAGTTTCTTGAACCGTAATCGCTGTTTGCTTCGGCGACGATGCACATAAAGGAGAGACGTCATATCTTGTGGGAGGATTATAAGTTTTATCACCGCCTGCATCGATGGCCATACCGATAATTCCACCAAAAACTATGTTTCCAAAAACTCCGGCTAAAGCATCATAGCTTGTGACAATGGCACTTTCATTAGTTTCACCTGCGCAGGTAACTTGGATAGGAATATTCTGCTTTGAACGGCGCACGTAAAATTCTCCGCTGCCGTTTTGCAGATTGTAAGTCATGTTTTGAACCTTAACTTGTGTGCCTTCAGGATCACCGCCAAAGAATTGAACCATTTGGCCTTCTGATTTCATAATCGTTGCACAGCTGAATTGAAATAAAGCGAACGCTAATAAAAGAATATACTTCATTAATTTCCCTTCGTTTGGGAAGATTATCGACATCCAGTTTGCTGGGCTAAAGTATATTTATAAATAATTATTTATCGATACAAAATGAGACAAACAAAGTCTCTGTAGTGAAGCTCACCACAGAGACTGATTTTTTTATTGAAATCGTCTTAAAATAACATCCTCGGTTTGTTTTTTATTTACCGGACTAAACCCAGAGTCATTACCTGCATTTTTACTTGGATCAGTTGAAACATCCCAGAAGAACACGCCACCTAACCAAGGCCATTTAGCATCCCAGAAGGCTTCTAAGAAAGCATCGTAAGCTGCCGCCTGATGGGTGATATTCACACGCGGGTCATTATCAGCGTATGTGAACGGATCAATAAATCCATTTTGCACTGAACGATAACCAATTTCTTTAAAATAAAGTTTTTTTTCAATTTCGGTGACTAAAGAAATTTCTGTCCAGGCCGTATCAAGCTGCGAAGCATACGAATCAGCTCTTTGGCGAAGAAGCTTCACAAGATCAACGTAATTTGTTGGCGGCACCTGCCCGCGACTGGCTAAGCTTCGATACATATCAATACCGATTCCATCAAGCTCGCGCCAGAACTGAACTA
>CAMLRE010000365.1 GCA_946482355.1 uncultured Bdellovibrio sp. | reverse complement strand
CGGCCGAATACCGCGCTTTAAATCCTATGGGCGGAGTACCTACGTTAGTTCATGAAACTAATGGTAAGAAAAATGTGATCGGCCAATCGATTGTGATCTGTGAATACTTAGACGAAGCTTTTCCACAAAGTTATCAACTGTTTCCGAAAGATCCGTATAAAAAAGCTTTGGTTAAACAGTTTTGCGAAAACATTAACGCCGACACTCACGCTTACGGAAACCTACGCACGCTTCAGTATTTAGAAAAAAATTTCGGTGCTAACGACGAACAAAAAACAAAATGGATTCACAACTTCACCATTGCAGGCCTTACCGCTTGTGAAAAAATGTTAGAAAAACATGCGGGTCTATTTTGTTTTGGTGATGAAATTACGGCGGCCGACGTTTTTTTAACGCCGCAGATTTTTACAGCCCAAAGATTTAAAGTGCCGTTAGAAGCATTTCCAAATATCACTAAAATTGTGAATCACTGTTCAAGTCTGGAAGCTTTCAAAAAGGCGCATCCATTTCGCCAAATTGATACGCCAGACGATCTTCGTATTAGTTAATATTAACCACCGGTGGTGGTGGTTGCGGCGCCGGAGTAGTTGGTGAAGGTAGCGGTGTCGGTAATGATTCACCCCACTTTTGTAAAGTCTCATGAATGAACGGCATAAATGGGTGAATCAGAATTAAACTGCTTCTACCGCCGCACACATCATTACGCGGGCCAAAACCAAAAGAATTAACCGTTGCGATTTGCAATTCATCATTGGCTTTTACAAAACCAGGGCCGCCTGAATCACCCAAACAAATTCCGCGCACACCATTATTAGCAATCACAATTGAACTCATCTCAAAACCGTATTCGTTTCTATCTAAACGCACTTTACGTAAAACCGTACTGTCAGAATTATTTGATCCGGTAACGCCGTAACCATATAAGAAAAGATCAGAGTTTAAGTTTTCAGGAGCTAAATTAATATCGTAAACTGGATACCCCGGTTTTATATCTGCCGATAAATGCACTAAGCCGATATCAGGATTACCACTGTTCATGATATTCGGGTCATAATCAGGGTGCCACTTAAAATCTACCGCACGAACGGCATCACGGCTAAATTTAAAACCACTTGAACACATTAGATCGACATAAAAAATCGCAGTCACTTTTGAAGCGCGATCTAAACAGTGCGCAGCCGTGATCAGCGTGCGATTTGTAATCGGTGTTGCCGTACACACAAAAGATTCGCCGGTATTTTTTTCGGTTGAAATAATCATTGCTGTGGTTTTGGCATCAGGATCAGTGGATAAAACACGTGTGCCGCCGATAATACTATTGGCATCACCCAGCGCATCACTTAAACGGATTTTTTCGCAGTCATTGTTCCCCTGCTGGGCCGCAGGCGGCGGAGAAACCGTTTTTGTATTTTCTTTTTTATCGCAAGAACTAATAAAGACTATCGATAATAAAATCAGCCACACCGGTTTCATTGGGACTCCTTGTGGGGTGTATTACCCCAAATCTGTATTTCAGATCGCTTTTAGGCCAAGGCAGCAAGATTTATTCCGGTGAACCGTTTTCAATCCAGGTTCTTAAAACCTGAAGTTGCAGTTCGGTTAGAGCTCCACGCGGAGGCATATCTTGATCTTCGAAAACACGAACGTAAATTTCATTCGCGAATGATTTTGAATTTGTATAATCAGCAAAACTTAAATCTAAACCTTTTTTTTGATGGCAGCCGGTGCATGAACTTGCAAACACCGCGCTATTCACATCGGCATAACGAACTGTTGGTTCTTCTCCACCTTCGCCTGGTTTTGGATCTGTTAATCCAGTTTGCGGAGAGCCCTGATTATGGCCACCACTTGTGTGACTGTAGCTACAAGAAAAAAGAGCGAAAGCTAAAATTAGAAATAAAATGTTTTTCATAGGCTCACTCCCGTTGGCCAATGTAGTAACACCGCAGGCATTGATCAAGCCTTAGCTGAAAGTTTTTGAAGCTTTTACTCTTTCAATTTCTGTAAATGAATATGAACTGAAAATTAAACTAAAATTTGAGGATCCGTAAAATAAAAATGGCGCCCCGTAAGACGCCAATTTCTCTGTGAATTTCTAAAACAATCTAGAAATAATAGTGAGTCATTAACCAAGCGTAATCGCCTTCGCCCTCAAGGCTTGAGCGCTGCTCTTTGGTGTAAAATAACTGAAAATCAAAATGCGGGCGCGGGTACCAAATTAACCCTGGGCCATAACGGTAAAGCTTCGTTGCCCCGTTATCTTTATTAGATTGGTAATAATCGTTTAACACTAACACCTGAAAGCCTTTAAAAGCTTCGTAACCTGTGCGGTGAACAGCCGCAATACCTGTGGTTTCAACACCTGCATTAGGCGTCGTTTTCACGTTATCAATCTCAGCCAATGTTGACCATTTTTCATTCCAACCAAGCAATCCTGTTAACCCAAAAACTTTTTTCTCACGCGTATCACTTTTTTCACGTAAACCCTGAAGACCTAATTTAAATTTTTCAGCAAAAACTTTACTGGCTGTGTACGTAACACCTTTATCGTTATCATCAGTTACGTCTTTACGAACACGATAACCGGCTAAAGAAAAATTATACTCTTCACCTAACCAGAAAACTTCAGCTGTATTTTTATCTTCAATCGAAATTTTTCCACCACGGTAAGAAAGATGGGCCATCTCTAAGCGTGTGCGTGTTGATAAGTTATGATCTGGAAGATTAATCCCGAAATTAGGTTGAAAGCGGCCCACTTTAAAAGTTAATTCGTCAGTGGGTTTAAATAAACCATACAGACGGCTGACTTTAGCTTGCACGCGGTTATAGTGTTCTGGTTCGTTAAAATTATACTGGCCTAAAAAACCAACGATCGCCCATTTCGGTTGGATGATGCCCATCTCTAAACCGATTTGCATATTGATATAACGGCCATCAACGTTATTCACACCTGTTGCTTTGTTTGTGTAATCGGTGTGAACCTGAACCCCACGGTAATCGCCACCAATGGCTAACCATTCATCAACAGTTGACGTATCCACTGCGCCGTGAAGAAAACCTTCTTCACCCTTGTTTGACCAGGTACTGATTAATTCAGCTGATAAATTACGGCCGTAAGGGTTTAAAACCCCGCCACCACTGGGAGAAACGTGGCAGGCCGTACAATTCACGTAACCATGTTTAATCATTTCTGGAAACGCAAAAACTGTTT
>CAMLRE010000364.1 GCA_946482355.1 uncultured Bdellovibrio sp. | reverse complement strand
CAACATGCTATTACTTTTATAATTATAAAACCGAGCGAATTTTGGGAGTGACAAACTCCCTAAAATTTTTAATCGCCGGGGCATTTTCTTTATGCTCTGGCATGGCCCAGTAGATCGGAACCGCCGGCGTTTTATACGACTCTAAAACCGCCGCTATTTTTCCCGCTTGAATTTCTGCTTTCACAAAAAAATCTGGAATAACCCCAAACCCTTGCGATGCCATCACGATATTTTTTAATGACTCTAAATTATTGATCGCAATACGTGGTTCATTCTTCACATCAAAACTGTCTTTACCGTTACTGAATTTGATCGCTCGGCCTAAGCGGCTGAAATGCATATAGGTCAGCTTGTCTAAATCAGCGGGCTTTTGGGGATACCCTCGGCGCTGCCAATAGTCGTGAGTTGCTACAATGGAAAATCCTGACTCGCCGATCTTTTTCATCTTAAGACGGCTGTCTTTGGGTGTGCCGATACGTAAAGCTAAATCAATCCCTTCGCGCACTAAGTTAATCACCTCATCAGAGTAATCAACTTCGATTTCAACGCCAGGATAAGCTTGCGTGAATTCGATAATGAATGGGTTTAAGACCGCGACTCCTAAATCGAGAGGCGCCGTTATACGAATAGTGCCTTGAGCACCCTTTTTGCTTTCTAAGAGTTGATTCACTTTAACTTCAAAGTCGCTAAGGAGGTGTCGGCAGTCGTGGTAGAATTTCTCACCCTGGTGAGTCATGCTGAATTGACGAGTCGTTCTAAGAATTAATTGAATGCCTAAGTCTTTTTCTAACTGGCTGACCGAGCGAGAAACTGTGGACTTTGGCAGACGGAGCATACGTGCCGCCCCGCTAAAGCTCTTATACTCGATCACTTTGACATAAATTTTAGCAAGGTTCAGATCTAAGCCCAATTGTTCAGTCATTATTGTTCCACCATTGGAACAATTATTTCCAATTATTGGGTCTTTTGCAACACTGAATTTCAGGCGATACTAGTCTTAATTTGAATAACAAACATTGGTAACTAACTAATGAAGGGCGTCTGAAACGCCAAGGAGAAACAATGAAAAACACACTATTAATCGCATTAGCTATCACGGCTTTCGGCTTTACAACCCACGCAGCCGATAAAAAAGATTCTAAAGCTGCCGCAGCATCAACTAGCCAGGCCGGTAAATACGCTATCGACCCTGCCCACTCTAAAGTAGGTTTTGAAATCCCTCACTTAGTGATTTCATCAGTTGAAGGTCGCTTCACAAAGTTTGAAGGTGAAATCGATTTCGCTGAAAAATTCACAGATTCAAAAGTAACAGCTAAGATCGACACGGCATCAATTGATACGTCAAACGATGACCGCAACAAACACTTAAAGAGCGCAGATTTTTTTGATGTCGCTAAATACCCGACAATTACTTTCAAAAGTAAAAAAATCACTGGTACTCCAGAAAAATTCACAGTGGTGGGCGATTTAACAATCAAAGATAAAACAAAAGAAGTTTCTTTAGACGGTAAATTCTTAGGTTTAGTTAAAGATGCTTACGGTAACGATAAAGCCGCTTTCACAGCGACAACAAAAATCAACCGCCAAGATTACAACTTAAAATGGGGTAAAATGGTTGAAGCTGGTCCCGTTGTTGGCGACGAAGTAACAATCACCCTAAAAGTACAAGGCGCAAAAGCTAAGTAACTTAATATTGGTTTCAGAAACTTGTTCAGCCGAGGCAACGAAGGATCAACAAGTTTATGGAACCAACCTCGTAAGGAAGGAGGACTCATGAGACAACCGGTTTTATTTATTGGCCACGGTTCACCGATGAATGCGTTAGCTGATAATGAATATTCGCGAACATTAAATGCTTTAGGAGAACAATTATTAAAAAATCGCCCGACAGCAATTTTGATGGTTTCAGCGCACTGGGAAACAGATCATGGCACTTACTTTACGGCAGATACAAATCCAAAACAGATCTATGATATGTATGGATTTCCTGAAGAGCTGTATGAATTAAAATACCGCCCGGTGGGTTACCCGCAAATGTTTGATAAAAAATCTGAACTTGGAATTAAGCCTTCAGAAAACAACTGGGGTTTAGACCATGGAACTTGGTCTACTTTAGTTCACCTTTTTCCGAAGGCTGATGTTCCGGTTGTGCAGTTAAGTTTAGACCGCAGCAAATCTTTTGTTGAACATTACCGTTTAGCCGAAAAACTTTCTGATCTGCGTGATCAAAACATTTTGATCTTAGGTTCAGGAAATATCGTGCACAACTTACGTAACTTTGACTGGAAAGAAAAAGCTCCAGTTATGCCGTGGGCTGCTGACTTTGATGCTTGGGTGCATAGCCAAGTTAAAGTTCGCGATGATAAAAATTTAATTGAACACTGGCGCGAGCATCCGAATGCGAAAATGGCCGTGCCTACACCAGAACACTTTTTACCCCTTGTGTACTGTTTAGGCGCGAGCTACGAAACACGCACAAAAGAACCAGAAGTTTTCTTTAACGAAATACAAAATGGTTCGATCTCTATGCGCTCGTATAAGTTCGATTAATTTTTAAAACTCTACAGGTCTTAAACGAAAAAGAGCTAGCAATTTGCTAGCTCTTTTTTATTTGTCGCCACCGAAGCCCGATCTTTACCGACTTCAAATAGCGTTAACTAACACGCACTGACGATGGTAAACATCCGGCTCTTACTACAGTGAATTTAATTTTTTTAATAATTCAGAGTCGATTTTAGAAACTAAGTCCATGGCTTTCATATTATGCTGAACTTGCTCTAACTTCGAAGCGCCAGTGATCACTGTGCTTACGTTTTTATTTTTTAAACACCACGCTAAGGCCAACTGAGCCGGATCAAAAGAATATTCTTTTGCGATATTTACAAACTTTTGAACTTTATTTGTTTTTTCAGAAGAAAGCGCTTCTTCACGTAACCAACCTAAAGATTCTAAAGCTAAACGTGAACCCTCGGGAACTTTTCCGCCTAAGTATTTACCTGTTAATAAACCCGAAGCTAAAGGTGACCATGTTGTTAAACCAATACCGTATTTTTCAAAAATCGGTGCGTATTCTTTTTCTACGCGATCACGCCATAATAAATTGTATTGCGGTTGTTCAACCACTGGTTTACGTAGGCGGTATTTTTCGGCGATTTGATAAGCTTGATCGATTTCAGTCGCACTCCACTCAGAAGTTCCCCAGTATAAAGCGTAA
>CAMLRE010000363.1 GCA_946482355.1 uncultured Bdellovibrio sp. | reverse complement strand
AGTAAATTAACGAACGATTTCCAGGGCTTTATTGATTTTTTTATCCCCGTCTTCATCAAACGCTGTTGAAGTAAATTTAAACTTCGATGAGGTGTTATCAAGTTGTAGCACCGTGAAGTTGTGTTTACTTGTAGCTGCTAAACGACGCGGATTTTTCTTTCTTAAGTGATTACCTAAGTAAGTAAAGCTATGCATTGAACTCGAAGTAATTTCAAATGTTTTATATCCTAATAATTTTGATTCAATCTGCATTACTTCTGAAAAATGCACATCACCCGATACAAAACACACCGGGGCATTGATACGCGATAGCTGTTGGCAGATTAGCGATAAGTCTTTAGCCTGCTTGTATTCGTAAGCATCTTTTTTAAGATAGCCGCCAAAAAATTGGCTACCGTTCATTAAAAAAGCTGGTGAATTATCCGAACTTAGGGTCGCAAAAAGCTGATCTTTCTGTGTATCGCCCCACTGAGTTGAATCGTTTCTGTAAAAACGGTCATCCATTAAACAGAATCTGTAACCAAAAATTGATAACACTTGCGATACACCTACTCCACGTTTGTATTTATCATGTTCTGGGTATAACCAAAAGTTTGAGAATAATTCTAAAGTAAATTGTTTGCCGCCGTAAGAACCATCGAAGTTATTACCACCGAAATCGTGGTCATCCCACACGGCCATAACCGGAACTAAGTTTTTATGTCTGAAAAAACCTATTCTTGTGCGCGTTTCAGTGTAACGTTTCCAGTAACCTAACTGTGTACCGTCGTTGTCGTTATCTGCATAACAAGTATCACCGACTAAAAACACAACGTCGGGAGATTGATTTCCTAAAGAGGCCCACATTTGCGTGCAAGCTGATTTGAAAAAATCATTCATGCAGCTTGCAATAGCTATTTTTGGATTTTTCTTATCTGTATCAAGAGTTTTAAAGTTACGTTCATCAACGATTTTACCTTTAGAATCTAATACGCGAAATTTATAAGTCTGACCTAATTGAAGGCCTGTGGCTTTAAAACGGTCTAGTTGAAGATCTGAACCCTTCATTCCTACAGCTTGAACAGCCAATAAACTTTGTTTCGCGTTTTTACTATCAACAACTTCAAAAGTAAGTTCGGCTGTTTTCGGACGTAATACGCTTAAATAAGCGAAATCTTCGAAAGTTAAGCCCTGATGAATAGGATAGGCTCCTGTGTACGCTGGTGTCGTTGCTAAAGCGTTAACAGCGTCGCTGTCAGCGGCCCACACACGTGAACCTCCACCAAATGGTTTGAATGTAATTAATCCTGCAGAAAGAATACCTGAGTGTTTTAAAAAATCTCTGCGTGTTTGCGACATAGTGGTTCCTCCACTAAATCCTTCGGCGCCTCTATTCAGGGAGTAGACTGGACCTTTGTGATTCTAGACTATTGCTGGACCACTGGCCTAAATTCTGTAGTGCGATTGTACTAAACTCGTACAAATAAAAAATGGTGTAACTTTCGTTACACCATTCAAAATTCGGGGCAATGCCCCCCTTGTGTGGGAGAGAAGCGGAGAGATTAGCGAAGAACTTGGCGAACTAGTTCGTTCCAGCCAGTTGTTTTGCTGAATTGTAAATTATCGTAGCGGTTTAATTCGCTTGATTGGTATGTTGGTAACCAGATTGATAAACCAGATGCTTTTAAGAAATTATCTCCGTTATCAGCCGTTAGAACCACTTCTTTTAAAGCCGATTGAGAAGCTGATAAGCCTTCGATCGCGCGAGAAAAACCTAATGTTTGTGTTCTATTTAAAAAATCACCTAAATCGACATAATCAGAATAGTAGAAATTCATTGAGTTATTGATCGCTTTTTTAACTTCAGCAAATTGTGAAGAACCTAAGCCACGTAAACTTTGTTGTAATGTTGTAAGTGAAGCATATAAAGCCGGTAATTTTTGAAGATTCACAGCAGAAAATGTTGTATCTGGTTTATTACCGTACACACCACCATCATAAGATTTTTGGTATTCTTTAGATAATAAAACTGAAACCTGAGCCGGAGTCATTGTTGGGTTAGCAATCCATTGTTTTACAAATGGAGCGTACGGCCAACCTTCACCCGGTTCTAATTCTTGTGAACCCACCATGTAATCAACTGAACCGTTGAATTCAGCACCAACTTCGATCATTTGCATTAAGCAAGCATCAGATCCGTAGATATCTACGTTGTGACCGATGATCTTTGCTGATTCTTGCATCGCAAGACCTAATTGTTCAGTTGTGATCACGTTACCTGTGTTATCATCAAAAGAAATATCACGCCCTGATACTTTACCCGTTCTGTGCCAGCCAGAGCCGTGATTCCAAACAGCTACGAAGTAATGTTTTGCAGGATAATTTTTTACACCCCAAGCGACGAAATCGATTAAATTTCTATAATCACCCATATCGTGATTTGGCATTTCCATCACTGATGGTGAAGTCACTTTATTTGGATTCGTTGATTTTTTAACTAATAGACGTTTTGTCATTTTCGATGACTGTGAACCCCATTCAACAACTAAGTTCACTTTATCTGATGAACCTGTTTTTTCCATATCGCGAATATTCATATCAGCGAATGAAGATAAGTTGTTGTGGCCATTGATGAACACTAAGAATGTCCATTCTTTAAGAGCAGAAGAATCTTCTGCTTTGGCAAAAGTAGTTGCGAAGATCGCAAACGCGATCACAAGAGTGGTTTTTAGTTTAAACATTTGAAAGCCCCCCCTTATTATTTAGTGGCTTGTTGGTGTTTTTAAACAGATGCTTACTTACTAGCGTGAACCTGTTAAATAAATTTTAAAGCCCAGAACATTAGTTCCAGTTTGAAACTGGGCTTATGTCATATTTACTGTCACGAATGCACTCCACTGAAGTCTGGAATGTTTGCAGTGTTAAATTCAACGTAAACAAGAAATGCATTTTGACAGGAATTTGTGTATCGAACTGAGCCGTTTTGGCTTTAGTAGTTTAGCTTTATTGTCGATAAATTAGTCGTGAAGCTCACGTTGTCTCTATTTCGTATGTTATTAACTTCTTTAAAACCAATTTCATTTATTGGCGCGGGCCTTCTATTATTTTTATCTGGTTGTGATTTAAAAACAAATTTAGTGTCGTTGTTATCGATTTCAAATGTGCCCGTGTGTGAAATCTCTGACGGAGAAATTACAAATCCTCCATGTGAACTTCCTGATGGTTACGACGAATATTTTATTTCT
>CAMLRE010000362.1 GCA_946482355.1 uncultured Bdellovibrio sp. | reverse complement strand
TATTAGGCGAAGTTGGTAAAGGTTATAAAATCGCTATCGAAACTTTAAATGAAGGTCGTATCGGTATCGGCGCACAAATGGTTGGTATCGCTCAAGGCGCTTATGAAGCTACTTTAAATTACATCAAAGGTCGTGAACAATTCGGTAAGGCGATTGGCCAATTCCAAGGTGTTCAATTTCAATTAGCACAAATGCGTATTGAATTAGAAGCTTCTCGTTTAATGGTTTACAATGCCGCTCGTCTTAAAGACGCTGGCCAAGATTTTATCGAATCAGCAGCTATGGCAAAATACTACTCTTCTAAAGTAGCAGAAAAAGTAACTTCTATGGCTATCGATTTATTCGGCGGTAATGGCTTTACTAAAGAATACCCTGTAGAAAAATTCTGGCGCGATGCTAAAATCGGCCAAATCTACGAAGGCACTTCGAACATGCAATTACAAACAATTGCAAAAATCGAAATGGATAAAGCGTAAGCGCGTATGAAAGAAGCTGTAGTTATCACTGGCGCAAGTAGCGGAATCGGCGAAGCTGCAGCTTACAAGTTTGCAAGCGAAGGCTTTGACTTACTATTAATCGGAAGATCTTCTGAAAAATTAGAAAAAGTTAAAGCCCAAGCGCAATCTCGTAATATCAATATCAAAATTGAAACTTTGGCCATGGATCTTAAAGATTTCGAGGCCACAAAACTTCACGAAAAATTATCTAAACTTTCTAAACCCACAATCTTAGTTAATAACGCCGGCGTTTATACACAGAATAAACCTGACGATGCAAATTTAGATGTATGGAAAGAAATGTTTGAAGTTAATCTTTTTGGTTCAGTTAAAATCACACAAGCTCTATGGCCCGTGTTTAAAGAAAATAAACGCGGATCAATCGTAAATGTGGCATCTACCTTAGGAATTAAGCCTGCGCCAAACACTTCGGCTTATTCAGCTTCAAAAGCAGCTATGGTGAACTGGACTATCGCTTTGGCGCAAGAAGGTGGCGAATTCGGAATTCGTGCTAATGCGATTTGCCCGGGTATTGTTGAAACCCCGATTCATGGTTTTTACAATGC
Organism: uncultured Bdellovibrio sp.; assembly: GCA_946482355.1. Next base: position 2,162 of record CAMLRE010000362.1, on the reverse strand, counting down.
TCCAGCTTCAGCAAAAGATAAAATTTATTCTGGCATTACGGATATGCAACTTCTTAAAAAAATTGGCCGCCCTGAATATATTGCTGAAAGCATTTATTTCTTTGGTTCTGAACAATCGACTTGGACCACGGGAGCTACTCACAATATCGATGGCGGGATTAATATTAAATAATGGCTGATCCAATTCGTTTATCTAAATTAATGTCTGAACGTGGAATCTGTTCTCGTAGAGAAGCGGATGACTATATTGCTAAAGGTTATGTTTCTGTTAACGGTCAAAAAGTCACCGAGCTTGGAACAAAAGTACAGCCTGATGTAAAAATCACGCTCTCAGCAGAAGCGATGAAAAACCAAAACAACTTAATAACTATTATGTTAAATAAGCCCATTGGTTATGTCTCGGCACAACCCGAACCAGGATACGAACCAGCAATCCGTCTTATTACTCCAGAAAATCAATTCAAAGATCATCCAACTTACAAACAACGTTTAAAAATGGGTGATTTAAAAAATATTGCGGTGACTGGTCGTTTAGATATCGACTCGCAAGGTTTATTGTTATTCACACAAGATGGACGCATCGCTAAGAAAATTATTGGTGAAAATTCATCGATTGAAAAAGAATATATCGTGCGCGTGAAATACCTAGGGCCCGAAGGAAAACTTCCGCAAGCAAAATTAAAATTATTAAATCATGGTCTTGAACTTGATGGTGAAAAATTAAAGCCAGCTAAAGTTGAATGGATCAATGAAGATCAGTTACGCTTCGTTTTAACTGAAGGTAAAAAACGTCAAATCAGAAGAATGTGCGAATTAGTAAATCTAAAAGTTAATGGTTTAAAACGTGTGCGCACAGGAAAATTAAAACTTGGCGATCTGCCTGAAGGCCAATGGCGCTTTGTGACTGACAAAGAAGAGATTTAATTTTTTCGCAAAACTTTTATACAAAATTTCAGACATTCCGTTTTCAATTCTGGTCATTTTTCGCCGGTGCTATACTTTAATTAGCCCTCAGGATGGAGGCCAATATGAAAACGACTTTCTTATTGATCACAATCGCAGTCTTTAACTTACTTTTCGCCTGCAGATCACTAGCCAAAGGCACCGAAGCTCCCTTTGTAGCGCTAGGGCAAGGAATTGGCGTTCCTGCCATAACTTCACCTATAAACTACTCAAATGGATTTACCTACACAAATGCCGCCGTCGCCAGAAGCTATGATGGCATTCAATTGTCTTTAGAATACGATACTAACGATGACGAAAATGATAATGATAGCTCTGGTAGCGGTGCTGAATTTGGAATTGGAACTGGAAACATTGGTTTAGGAGTCGGTTATTACAAACGTGATTGCGAAAATTGCGAAGGTACAACCGGAGCCATTCTGGGATTTGGACTTTCTAGTTTTTCGTTTGGTATCGGATATCACGAAGAAGATAATTATTCTTTAGGGTTTATTTTTAATCCTAATGGCCAACACCGTCTGGGTTTAACGGTCGACCTCTACCAGGGCCCTAACGAGGATGATGACATTCAATCTTATGGTGTTGGTTATGGCTACATCGGAAATGATTTTATTTTTTCACTCGACGCTTCGAAACGTGCTCATGAATTCAAACAGGACAGCGACGAAATTATTAAAGTCACTCCCGGTATCGAACTTCAAGCGCAAAACGCTGCACTATCTGTTTCCTATGACACCTATGTAAATGATGAAAACGAAAGTCATGAGGACCAAGTCTGGTTTGGCGGAGGTTTCCGTTTCAGCTCTGGCAGCTTTACGCTCTATCATGATTACGTCCACGAATGGTCTTTTGTACTGGCGCTAAATTTCTAAGATCAAAATTGAATAATTACTTCATATATGTGATGGCGACCATTAACGATGGAATCGCCATCGTTAACAATCCTAAAAGAAAACTGATATCTGCAATTTTCTCATAAAGCTCACCACTTTTAGCGCGCAAGCTAAAGTAAGAAAAAAAGCACGACACTAAAAATATAATCATGGCAGCCGCTGCGAACTCATCAAGTAATGAAGCCGAAGCTTTATCTTGAAAACTAGCGATCGAAAAAATTAAAAAACAAATACCAAGTAGATTCGCCGAGGTGGGTAAAATGTGATTGCCAAGATTTTGTCTTTCCATAGTTTACCTTTAAGCTA
>CAMLRE010000361.1 GCA_946482355.1 uncultured Bdellovibrio sp. | reverse complement strand
TAACAATGCTGAAACAAACAATTTCATGACTACTCCCTAGATAAAAAAAGAGCCAGCTTATTGAACTGACTCTTTCGAAAAATGATTTTAAAAATTATTTTCTTGATCCTAATTTTACGTTTTCTCCGCGCATCCAACCGTGAACAGTTTGTGTTTGTGTTCTGTTCCAGTAGAAAAGCATAAATACACCAAAAATAAACATCGCCACACTTAACCATTGGCCGCGTGTTAAACCTAACGCTTGGTAACCGATTTGAATATCTGGCTCACGGAACATTTCATTTAAGATACGCACAAGCGCATAACAGATGATAAAGCTTCCCGCGATCACACCAGGTCTACGCGATTTACGAGCTAAGAAAAATAAAACTAAGAAGGTGAATAAACCTTCACTTAACCCTGCAAATAATTGCGAAGGGTAACGGTAATCAAGTAAAGGCCCGATTAAATCACGAAGAGCATGATCGCCGTTTTGAATTTTATTAATGATTGTGTAAAGCGTATTGTAAAGTTCGTCTTTTGCCGTAGTTGAACTTTGAGAATCTCTGACGATCTCTAACCAACGAGTTGGATTGATTCCTAATTTTTCAACCACCGGAGATAATGTCGGCAAACGATCATACTCATACTGTGGCCAATTTAAAATATCAGATGGAAAGCGCACGCCTAACGGAAATTCTTTCGGAGCAATTCTTCCCACTAATTCACCGTTAATGAAGTTTGCGATACGTCCGAATAAAACACCGATGGGTCCTACGATAGAAACGATATCTAAAAGATAAACCGGATTTAAATGATGTTTTCTAGCATATAAAAAACACGCGACAACGATACCGATAATACCACCGTGCGAAGCCATACCGCCTTCGTTCACAGCTAACACACCCCAAAACGGAACAGATGATCTGAAACTCCAAAGTAAAGATTGATCGTAGAAAAGACAGTAACCTAAACGTCCACCGATTAATGTTCCGAAAGCAGCGTATGTTACGAAGTCAGAAACCATTTCGCCTTGAAGATCTGAATTTTGTCTTTCAACAAGCCATCTGATAACCAAATAAGCACATAAAAAACCTAGTAAATACGAAAAGCCGTACCAACGTGGTCCGAAGGTGTCAGTGATGCGAAATATAAATGGATTTAAATCATGAACCATATTTTTTACCTCGAATACGGCTATCATCCATTAGACACTGGCCTTGGTCAATGCTAGTGTCGGCGGATGCCGAGGATGCGGCGCCGGACTATGAGGTAACTATGAGTACAAAAAAAGTTTCTGATATTTTTGATCCAACTCAATGGGATGAAGTTCAAGGTTTTGACTTCACTGATATCACTTACCACAGAGCTAAAAATCATGGCACTGTTCGTATCGCGTTCAACCGCCCAGAAGTACGCAATGCTTTTCGTCCGCGCACAGTTGATGAGCTTTACACAGCCCTTGAGCACGCACGTATTTCAGCTGACGTAGGAGTTGTCTTAATCACAGGCAATGGCCCGTCTCCAAAAGATGCCGGTTGGGCTTTCTGTTCTGGCGGCGACCAACGTATCCGCGGTAAAGATGGTTACAAATACGAAGGCGCAGACAATAACGGCACAGGCGAAATGAATAAAGTCGATCTGGCAAAATTAGGTCGTTTACATATTTTAGAAGTTCAACGCATGATCCGTTTTATGCCAAAGGTTGTCATTGCCGTAGTGCCTGGTTGGGCCGTAGGCGGCGGTCACTCGTTACACGTTGTTTGTGATATGACAATCGCTTCAAAAGAACATGCAATTTTCAAACAAACCGATGCTGACGTTGCAAGTTTTGATTCTGGTTACGGTTCAGCTTACCTAGCCCGTCAAGTAGGTCAGAAAAAAGCCCGCGAAATTTTCTTTATCGGACGTAACTACTCTGCCGAAGCCGCTTTTAATATGGGAATGGTGAACGAAGTTGTTCCTCACGCAGATTTAGAAAAAGTTGCGTTAGAGTGGGCCCAAGAAATTAACACAAAATCTCCAACAGCAATTCGTATGCTTAAATATGGTTTTAACCTGATCGACGACGGTCTTGTAGGTCAGCAGCTATTTGCTGGCGAAGCCACACGCCTAGCGTACGGCACTGATGAAGCCCGCGAAGGAAGAGATGCCTTCTTACAAAAACGCGAGCGAGACTTCGATAAATTTCCTTGGCACTACTGAAAAAAATTCCAAAGAAATAGAGCGGTTTCAGCCTAGATCGCCCATAGCTTATCTAGGCCGCTATTAATTTTCATTTTGTTGGAACCCAGCTTGCATAAAAGTCTTAAGTGCCCATGAGATTTTTAGCGAGCAAAAAGCCATCTTTAACTCTTCGTCTAACGTTCATCTTCGCGATGTGCTATCTGACGTTGTCCTGCCAAGGGCAAGTTGAATACAAACAACCCGAAATCCCGGTTCGCCAAGAAGCTTTTTCGGCCAACGATAGCGTTATTGCGCCAGAAGAACTTCGTGAAATTAAATCTCTTTACGAAGCCAAATTTATTTCTAGCAGCGAACAAGGCGATAACGATCCGTATTGGACCCCAGAAACTTTACTTCCTAAAATCAGCTCTTGGTTTAAACCAGAACGCGGCCTGTGGAAGCTTGAATCCATTGGCAGCGAGTACTTAGTCTATCATTTAGCCGTGCTTCCTGATGAACTTCTTCATGAGCTTGATAAGATTCTTTTAAAAGAACGTTATTCGTTATCAATTTTAACTTCACAGTTCTGGAACGAAATTCAAAAAGCGCAAAAACAAGGTGTAAGAATCGCTTTAATTTCTTCTAAGTCTCCGTCGATGGCTTCGGGTTTTTATATGCATTCTTTAGGTCTAATTGGCTTATCGATCATTTCAGAACCAGGAACTCTGGCGCACGAACTTCGACATCACGAACAGTACCAATATGTAAATCTTAATTACAAACCGAGCTATTTAAATTCTTCGTGCCTGCAAAAAATGAGTCGCGCGTTTGGTGAAATTGATGCCACGACATCTGAACTGCATCTTTATCGCGGAATTGAAAATGAATTTAACGACCTGTTTTCAAAAACCGAATTCAATTTTCATTCACCCCAAGTGCAATTGCTCAGCGTTAACTTGGGATACCCGAGCCTGGTGCTGCAAAAAATTGAAGTCGCTACTGACTGCCCTGCTGAATTAAAAACACCTATGAAAGCATTGTCGGCTTACTTAGCTAATCAAGGTGACCGTATTAAAAACTGGCTAATGA
>CAMLRE010000360.1 GCA_946482355.1 uncultured Bdellovibrio sp. | reverse complement strand
AATCAGAACAACGGCCTTCCATAAGTAAGTGCGCTTCTTCAACTTTTCCCCAGGCTGTTAATTCAATTTCTTGAATCACTTCGTTACGTTCATCTTCTTCAAGTTGAAACTGGTCCTGCGCTTCTTTAACGATGTCAGCAGCTTCTTCTTTGGCTTCTTTCAAAACCATACGTTGAACAGTGCGGGAAATAGCAAAAATAACTCCGCCACCGCAAACTAACCCGATAATAAAATTTAAAACGACATCTAAACTCATACTAAATTTGTCCCTGAACTTCAGCCTCTACCATCGCTTCGTGATCGGTAGCTGTAGGCTGATCTAAATATTTTAATTTCTGTAAAATCAATAATGTGAATAAACCGACACCGATGGCCATATAACCAACAGCTGGGTAATTTAATAAACGTCCATCTTTCGGATCAATTGTAACAATTAACCCGGCGATATAAGCGCCTGCAGCCATAGCTAAAGACTGAAGACAACTTAATAAGCTCATAAATGTTCCGCGCTGCTGCGATGATACGGCGGCAGAGACTAAAGCCTGCGCGGGAATCATACGTGAGCCCGCCGAAATAAAAAATAATCCCGCATACAACAAGATTAACCAAAGGCCATCGCGCCCTTGGTGGGTGATCAGAAGAATTGGCACAATTGAAAACATGATTGAATAAAAATAAATCTTAGCTTTTCCGTAACGATCAGACATGCGTCCTACGACCGGTGCGCTAAAGAACGAACAAATTCCGCCGATCAAGTAGATCCAGGTTAATTGTTGTTCGCTAAGACCTGCGTTTACAACCTGTGATGTCGCGATAAACGGAATAATGCTAAAATGCGAGAACATCACAAAAAACATAAAAACTAAAGAAACACGTTGAACCGGTGACTGAAGAACAGAAACAACCGGTTGCCAGAAAGTGGTGCGAGGCACGTGCTGCATAGGCTTTTCGGTTAAGTGCTGATTAATGCTTGGCACGTAACGATAAATGCCCACTAAAATAACCAAGCATAATAACGCTAAGAAAATAAATGGCGCATACCACACAAGTGATTGCGATAAGAAAATTGAAAACGGTACACCCATGATTGAAGCGGCAGAAAACGCTGTGGCCAAAAATCCCATGGCCATACCACGGCGTTTGTAATCAATTAAGTCTGAAGTGATCGAAAGAATAATTGAATTCATAACGCCACCGAAAAAGCCGGCCATCGCACGCGCAATCAGTAGGGTGTGGTAATCACGGGCAAGGCCGCAAAAAATCGTCGCTAAAGTAAAACCCGTAAATAACCACAGTAAACTTTTTTTGCGGTCAAAACGATCCATGTAAAACGAAGCTAAAAATCCAGATAAGCCTGCAAAGAATGTATAACTTGAAACTAAAAGACTGAACTGCTGTGTTTCGATGTTAAATAAACGCATCAATTGAGTTCCCATCGGCATGATAATCATGAAATCCACGATGTGATTAAATTGAACAAAAGCTAAGACAGTTAATATTTTTTTCTCTAACGACGTAAACACAATCTGTAAATTCTAGCTTTTACAGATACACACTTGAAGGTTTTCTTTTGTGAACGTCCTGCGTTATGTGGTACAAAATCAGAATGTGGTTAAAAATATTATCAACAGCAAAAAAAGCAGTAATTAGTTTCGTTCTTTTCTTCTTCTTGTTCTGGGTGTTTATCTGGAATTTCTCTTTTGTTTTTAAATCAAAAGTTGTCGGCGAAGTGCAAAAAATTGAGCATGTTTCACCTCAGGCTGTGATCACCAATAACCAACCTTTTAATCCTCAGGTTTTTTCTTTTTCTGTGGCCATTAAAGACCTTCGCACCAATGAAATTCATATGGCTTCAAGCGAAGACCGCAAATGGGGTGCCGTTCAAGCTGGCAATTGTGTCGTCGCCGCGTTTTTTCCGTACCCACCTTGGCAGTTATCAAAAGGTATGACTGATAAAAATGCCCGTTTATTGCAAAACTTCACCAACTGCGCAGATGTGCCTAAAGATGAAGGTTTCTTTAACTGGTTAAAGTTTTTCTTCTTGTTATAGTTTAAAATTAAAATGCATCGATTCTAGCGCTAAGGACGACCGAGTAGGTCGGCCCTTTAGAATAAGGTCAACCGCAGGTTGATCAAATAAAGAAGCGCATTATCTAAAAATTGAAGTAACGATGGCTTGCGCGCGAAGCTGATATCCCGGATTTGAACGAGACTGTGTCATGCGCTGGTGGATCATGTATGTAAGCGTTAACGCCATAAACACGATAAACCAATTTCTCATTTGCATATAGTGAAGCATGACATTCCCTTTTAAGACTTTTTCTCGTCTAAGTAGAGTTTAAAATAATCCCAACCGCTGATGAGGCTTAATAAAACACTGAACCAAAGAAGTCCATATCCGATTGTCTGGTTAGGGAAGTAAGGATGTATTTCATTCACCATCATGAAAGGAACGGCTATCATTTGTAAGGCCGCCTTCCATTTGCCCGTAGTTTGAGCAGGGATAACTAAACCATCAGCTGAAGCGGCAGCTCTAATTCCACCCACTAATGTGTCGCGGGTTAAGAATAAAATCACCATCCAGGGGTCGACTAGGCCTTGCTTAAGTAAGATCACTAAAATCGCCATCACTAAAATTTTATCGGCCACAGGGTCTAAGAATTTACCAAGATTCGTGACTGCGTTGTATTTGCGGGCGAAGTAGCCATCGTAGTAGTCAGTGATTGAAGCTGCGTAAAAAAGAACTACGGCGATCCAGTCAAAATACAAGTGAGGGTAGTTATCACTGTAGAGTAATAAAACAGCCACCGGAATCGTAGCAAAGATGCGGGCCACCGTAAGTATGAGAGGAAGTTTCTTCATCGCTTTGATCTTGAGTGAGCAGGGCCCCTTATGTCAAGATATGTCGATGTTCACTTTTTCGCGAATTATTCACGTTTATGAGACGGATTTAATGGGTATTGTTCACCATTCTAATTACCTGCGCATTTTAGAAGAGGCCAGGGTTGAATGGTGCCGAAAGTTTGTTGCCCATGTGCCGAGCGATTTTGATTTTGAACATCAAAATATCTTTGATTTAACAGTTGTCGAAACGCGGGTGAAGCATAAAGCCCCAATTAAGTATTCAGACAATATGCGTGTTGAAATGCAGGCACAAATTGACGGCATCATATTGCGATTTCAATACAAAGTTTTAAATGACACAAACATTTGTGCCATTGCTGAAACAACCCACTGTAGTGTAAATGAAAAGTTA
>CAMLRE010000359.1 GCA_946482355.1 uncultured Bdellovibrio sp. | reverse complement strand
GGTAAAATGACAATCGCTCCTGACTGCAAACCTATGAAATTCTAACATGGGTGGCATGCAAGGCATGGGCGGCATCGGAGAAATCTCAATCTCTTCTATGTTTGCCTCTTTTGTATTTAGCGTGATTGGGTTTTGGCTTTTTAAACAGGGCCGAAGCCGCTCAGAGGTGCGTTTAATGCTCATCGGGCTTGCGATGATGGTTTACACTTATGTAACTTCATCGCCTGCTGCTGATTGGGGTATTGGCGTTGCTCTGTGTGGGTTAGCCTATATGTTCTGGGCGTAATTAGATCTAAAACTCGAGAAGAAATTTCACGAAACTTGGCGCAAATGAACAATCTTTGCGCTTTTCTTACTAGGGCCACTCTGACATTCTAAACTTGGCCTTACGCTTGCTTTAGTCGATACCGAACCACTAACGGAGACTAAAGAAAATGAAAACAGTTCTTATCGGATTATTACTTTTAACAACTAAAGCTTTTGCTCAGGTACCGCCTTCAGCCGCTGTAACTGGTGTACGCATCGACGGATCAGGTTGCGATGCAAGTTCTGCAAATGCCATTATCACTTCAGACTTAAATTACTTAAGCGTATTATATGATCGTTTTTCTGTAGAATTAGGTAAAGGCACGGCAAACCCAGGTGATTCAAACGATGAAAAAAATTGTACGATCATCGTCGATATTAACGTTCCACACGGTTGGGCTTTTGACTTTGAACAAGTTGATTACCGTGGCTTTGTTGAAGTAACTAATGCGGGCGCTGTAGGTTACCAATTTATCAAAGCAGAAATCGAAGGAGGAAAAGCTTTTGGTTTTGAACAAAAATTATTTAAAGGACCCATCAACCAGAACTACGTAGTTTCTGTAAAAAACCAAGCTCCTGGTATTTTAGGAAGTTTTGGCAATATCGGTAAAATCGGCGGGGCTGTGGCTTGTTTAGCCGGTGGTCAGAATATTCGTGTAAAAATCAAATCACAAATTGGTGTTAAACAATTAATTAAATTCTTAAAACCAAGAGCGCGCCTAGTGATTGATTCAACAGACGCAGCTTTTGGTCAAAGATTAAAATTTAAATGGAGACGTTGCGGATAGGCCGACCTTGTGGTCGTCCTTCTTAAATTTCCTTAACTGAAGCAAAACGTAAAGGCAGTTGTGAATCAGCTGCCTTTTTAAATTCTTCGCCACCTAGCGTGTGCACGTGTAACGAATTCGTTTTACCTTTTTCAGCAATCGGCTGACCCAGTGTGAAAATAATCTTATCACCCGTCTTACCTAAACCGTTTTCAATTAATAATTGTTCTACTTGAGAAATAATATCTCTTAACGAGCCATAAGGCTGCAGAGTTAGAGTTTGTAAACCCCATAGAATTTCTAAACGGTTCAATACTTCAACTTCAGTTGTAATCGCAATAATTTGCGCTTTTGGACGGAATGTTGAAATAATTTGTGCCGTTTTTCCCGAAGTTGTTAAACACACAATCGCTGAGGCATTTAGTTTTAAAGCTGAAAGCGCAGAACTTGCTGCAATCGCAGCCGGCGTTGATAACAATTCATTTTCAAGCGATAACTTGTAGTAATTTTCTTCAGATTTTTCTACCTCAAGAATAATTTCATGCATCGTGCGGATCGCTTTAAATGGGTATTTACCACTCGCCGATTCTGCTGAAAGCATTAAGGCATCTGTTCCATCTAATACGGCATTAGCCACGTCAGTGATCTCAGCACGCGTTGGGCGCGGATTTTCAACCATTGAATCAAGCATTTGCGTAGCTGTGATCACTGGTTTTCCTAATTTATTACATAATGAAATAATTCTTTTTTGAGAACTCGGTAAACGGCTTTGACCAACTTCTACAGCTAGATCACCACGGGCTACCATTACAACGTCAGATAAACGCACGATCTCTTCTAAGTTTTCTAGCGCTTCTAACATTTCAATTTTAGCCACAATGCGGGCCGGAGATTTATGAGAATCAATAATTTCACGTAATTGGCGAATATCTTTACCAAAACGCACGAAGCTTAAAGCGATATAATCAACACCATTTTTTAAACCGAAATCTAAGTCTTTAAGATCTTTTTCAGTCATGGCATCAACCGGAAGCATAACACCCGGAAGATTCATGCCTTTACGGTTTTTTAGAATACCACCGTAAATCACTTTGGCTTCTAAAGCTTTTTCGCCCACTTTTAAAACTTCAAGTTCTATAAGGCCATCATCAATTAAAATTTTATTACCAGGTTTAGCGGCTTTACAAAGTTCTTTAAAATCACTTGGGATTAAACCTTCTTTACCTAAAACTTCTTCAATCGTTACTGTTACAACTTGATTTGGAACCAAGTTGATCGAACCTTTTTCAAATAGACCTACGCGAACTTTGGGCCCTTGAAGATCTTGTAAGATGGTCACTGGCGCATTAAGTTCTTTTGATTTTTCGCGAACGGCGTGAATCACTTTTAAATGATCTTCATGCGTGCCGTGGCTGAAATTAAGTCTTGCGACATTCATTCCGGCGCGAATGGCTTTAGCGATATTTTCAGGGTCTTGAGTTGCTGGTCCGATTGTGGCTACGATTTTTGCTCTACGATGTGCTAACATTGAACCAGAATAGCGAGTTATTGATCGAAAGTCCTTTTAAAAAAAGTTTCTTTGTTTTTACGCTGCTCTTCGCGAATGCGTTTCATGCGTTCAGCTTCTTGCTTTTTTTCTTCTTCAACCGAAGCAATTCGGCGAGTCAGAATCTTTTTATGAAGAACCACATCTTGCTTGAAGCTTTTGTTGTAAATAGGCGAAATGTTTTTATATTCAGCTTTTAGCGATTCGATATTATTATAAAAACCAGCAAGCTTTTTAATAAACGGCTCGCGGTCTAAAAGATATCTTTCGGGCTCGTCATCAGTGAATTTATAGGCATAAAAATCTTTACCATCAATAACCTCAACCTGGTCTTTAGTAATATCTGCATAAGATGGAAACTTTGCCAGCGGTACACCTTTAACACTCACCGGTGATTTCGAAGCTGTGATTATAAAGCCACCTACAACCGGCTCAAGATTAAGCTTTGTGAAATCTAAAACCTTCACCACAGCATTTTTTAAAAACACAAATTCGGTTTTACCAATAGCTGATTTATGACGTGTGATTGATTTAAAAGTACAAGGTAAAGTTTGTTTAGTTAGGCAATCTGCGGGCTGACTTACAATCTGATCATCTTTAAAGCTTGCGGCTTTATGATCGTCGTGACTCTCTTCATGCTTAGCCTCGTGTTTT
>CAMLRE010000358.1 GCA_946482355.1 uncultured Bdellovibrio sp. | reverse complement strand
ATCAATGTATTGGAATAGCGTGAGTTCAACTTTTTTATGTCAAAATATTACGGTGTCTGGTGATATCTCAGGAAGCACTTCAAGTGCTACAGTCGCTAAAATTCAAGGTGTGGGTGTAAGTTTCACAGCTTTAGCTAATAATCATTTATTACAATATAACGGAACAAATTTTGTAAACCGCGTAATTCCAAGTTGCAGTGCTAATCAATATTTAACATTTAATGGAACTGCCTGGAGCTGCGCAACCGATATGAGCGGAAATGGTGGAGTCTCTGCAATTACTGTGGTTGCTCCATTGCAATCAACAGGCGGATTAATTCCCACATTATCTTTGGCGCAAGCTACAGCCTCGGCGAGTGGTTATTTAACGGCCACTGACTGGGCAACGTTTAATAATAAAATCACTTCATCTGCAGCATCAATTGCTCAGGTGTTAGGTTATACACCGGCAAATAACACGGCTGTTACGTTAAAAGCCAATAACTTATCAGATTTAACAAGTTCAGCCACAGCACGCACGAATTTGGGTTTAGGAACATTAGCTACAGCAAATTCGGTCGATCTGAGTTCTGCTAATGCAACAGGAACATTAGCGATTGCTCGATTGCCGGCGATGAGCGGTGATATTTCATCAGCTGATGGAAGTAATTCTTTAACAGTCACAAAGCTTCAAGGCGTTGACGTGAATTCAGCGGCACCAACCGCCGGACAAATGATGGTGTTTGATGGAACAAAATGGACACCTACAACTGATCCTGTTCGCACTAGCCGAAAAACTTCTGACCAAGTTTTTTCAAGCACAACGGTAGCCAATGTGACAAGTATGTCGTTTGCCGTCGTCAGTGGTGTGACTTATAAATTTAAATTCAATGTTCTTTTTTCAAGTGCAAACACAGCAACGGGCGCGAAGTTTGGTTTAACATCTCCGTCAGGAACATTAGCAGCTACGGCGTATATTCCGTTAGGTGGTGATGGTATTGACTCGATCATGTTAGGGCATCTGACTTCAAGTGGTGATACGGTTACAGGAACGGGTGTTCAAACAGCGAATACAGTCTACTACGGATATGTTGAAGGTGTGTTAGTTGCGACCGCAACGGGAACATTGCAATTAACGGTGGGTTCAGAAACAGGTTCAGCAGCGATTACGATCAAAGCTGGTTCGCATGGTGAAATTCAAACGATTCCATAAAAATAATTTTTTTTCTGTTCACAGCATTTCACTTTTTCGTAAATGAAAGTGTCATAACAATAGTCGCAACAAAAACGTTGCGACTATCATGTAACGTAATTATTTCAGTGTCCTTTTGACCTCATTAAAATTGGCAAAGCGATTGCTTTAGTGTTCTTCGTCGCTGACGTTTCGCGGCTGGTGTCGCAAGCGTCACACAAAATAACACTAACAATCGCTACGGCGATTACAAATGGGGGAATTTCATGAACGCATTAAAATCATTGCTAGTTTTATCAGCAATCGTATTAGCATCGGCTTCTGCTGAGGCTTCAAGAATCACTTTAGGTGAACCAGCTTACGGTGGTAACGGTTGTCCAGCTGGATCAGCTTCAGTAACTGTAACAGGTGATGGAACAACAATGTCAGTATTATTCGACAGCTTCGCAGCTGAAGCGGGTAACACTACAGGTCGCCGTGTAGACCGTAAATCTTGTAACTTACGCGTTCCAGTACGTGTTCCAAACGGATACTCTGTAGCATTAATCGGTGTTGATTACCGTGGTTTCAATGCGATCCCAGGCGCTGGCGCATACAATGATTTCCGTGCTGAGTACTTCTACGCTGGTTCTCGTGGTCCAGTTTTCCAAAAACGTTTCGTTGGTCCACAAGCTGATTCTTTCCAAATCACTAACAACTTAATCGCATCTAACTTAATTTGGTCTGCATGTTCTAAAGAAGTGATCTTCTCGATCAACGCTTCTGCGACTTCTATGTCAAATGCTCGTATGGATCAAACTATGATGATCGTTGACTCTATCGACATCAGCGCTGGTATGTTATACCACTTCCAATTACGTCGTTGTAACTAATCTTACAACTCCGTTAAAATCGGTAAGTTTGTGTAAAAGGTCAGTCGAAAGACTGGCCTTTTTTTTTGCCGTTTATCTGTTGTGTTTGATCCTGATCCAAAACATTTCGCCGATCATATACACGATCATAGAAACGGTCAGGCCTATGCCTTTTAAAACAGCCCAAGCTTCAGTTGACCAGTAAAGCGCGGCATAAGTGGCAAGCACAGCGTGAGCCAGAAAAAACAGCGCCATTCGAAGCGTAATACCACTGAGGCTATCTTTCATAATTTGGGGAATTTCTGGATTTTGTTTTTCGACCATGATTTTTAAGAAAGGCTTTTTCATAGCCCATGATCCCAGTAAAAAAACAAACATGCCAAATTCCATAATGGCTGGTTGCAGTTTGAACCAGATACCATCGTTAAAAAAAAGTGAAATTAAACCAAGTCCTAAAAGGAGTCCATTTCCGATCCACGTGATCTGGCTTACTTTTTTGTAGCGCGCAAGTTCGTAAATAATTTCGCCGACTCCGAAAATAAGACCGGCGATTAAACCTGCTTGCGGCCCGTATTTTTCTTCGATGACGGTAAACGCAATAACCGGAAGTAAACCACCAAAAAAAAGTGATAACGCCTGCGCCTTGGGCGTAGGACGATTTGGCTGATTAGATGCCGAAGTCACAAGCGGTGCCTGCGCGTGGTTTAATTAAAGTATCACCTTCAACAACAACTTCACCTTTTAGTAAAGTCATCACAGGCCAACCTTTAAAACTTTGTCCTTCAAACGGAGACCAGCCGGTTTTTGAAGCTAACCATTTTTTCTCAACAGTTTTTTCTTTTTTCATATCGATAATTGTAAAGTCAGCATCATAGCCTACTTGAATGCGGCCTTTGTTTTTTAGATTAAAAACCTTGCGCGGGTTTTCAGTCACAAGTTCAACAAAACGTTTTAATGGTAATTTGTTTTGATTCACTTGATCTAACATCAGCGGAACTAAAGTTTGTACACCAGGAACACCCGACGGAGAATTCGGATAAGTTTTAGCTTTTTCTTCTAACGTGTGGGGCGCATGATCTGAACCAATCACATCGACAGTTCCATCAAGAACCGCTTTCCATAAAAATTCCATATGGCGTTTGTCGCGAATCGGTGGATTTTGCTGCCACAATGAACCTAAACGTTCGTAACATTCAGGGGCAGATAAAGTTAAATACTGGGGAAGAATCTCTACCGTGACAAATGATTTTCCATGCG
>CAMLRE010000357.1 GCA_946482355.1 uncultured Bdellovibrio sp. | reverse complement strand
GTTTTATGAAAAAAATATTACCTCTGATTCTTTTATTTTTAACTACGGGTTGTGGTCAGGGTGTACCTGAGCTCAGCCACACTGGTATTTGTGATGGTTATCCAGCATGGAACACTTCAAGCTATAAACTTCCCTGGCCGGTCGGCACAAGCCATGAAATCAGCCAAGGTAACTGCGGACCTGCCAGCCATTTAGGAGCACACAGATACTCTTACGATATTCGTATGGATATTGGTTCTTCGATTGTCGCCGCTCGCGGTGGTGTTGTTGAAAAGTTTGAAGAACAATACGACGACGGTGGCGGGTGTGACGAATTAAATTATTTAAGTATTCGTCATAGCGACGGTACTTTAGCCAAATATTTACATTTAACCCGCAATGGTGTGTTAGTGAATTTGGGAGCCACCGTTAATCAGGGTGATTCAATCGCTTTAAGCGGAAACTCAGGTTGTAGTTCGGGAGCCCATTTACATTTTATGGTTTTAACTCCGGATGAAAAAGACACGATGCCTGTGACTTTTAGCAATACAACAAGCAATGCGCGCGGATTAATTTCAGGAAAAAACTATACAGCCCAGTAAAAATAAAAAAGCCAGCAAACTTTGTATCCCTGCTGGCTGGCTTTCTTAAAACATTATTAATTTAATTAAAATCCCGAAGCTACATTTACTGCATCATTTAAATATTTATCTGCGAAGATAAATGTATCTGTCTGACCTTTTACTTTACGAACATAAACACCTGGTTGATCTGTTGTTACATAGATCACGCGGTAATTTTGAAAGTAAGTGTTTTGTACGTTATAAATAATTTCAGCTCCTGATCCCGCCATTCCTAAAATAGCTTGAAACATCGTCGCATTTTTTAACATCGCACGACCAAATTCAGCATAAGCCATCGAAAATTCTTTATCGCGGCCTGCTTGAAAATGCGCTTTCATCACACGAGCAGCTTTTACTAATGAACTCGATACTTCAGTGTTTTCAGCCATGTATTTAGCTAGGCAAGTATTTGTTGCCATTGGAACTTCTGTTTCTTCAGGAGTACAAAGGGCTAACGCTGTCGATTCGTTCATAATAAAACTATGAGCAATTTGGTTAGCGCGAGCTGCAATCATTTCTGGCGTCATGCGAGCCGCCGCATCCATAAATCTTAACGTTTGGTCTTCGTCAAAATTAACTTCTAAATTGATTCGCGAAAATTTAAGTTTTTTATATTTCGGAATATTTAAAGCTAGTTGCTGGCTTAAACCTGTTTTTTCAATCAGATTACCAATAGTTTTATTCATGTCTTTAGTTTTTGTTTTATTGTCATCGGCATTAAAGACGTACTGACCGAAGATATATTTTGTAATTAAGTCGTTATCATAGCTATACAGTCTGTAAACTGAACCATAAAAAGATTCTGTTTTAACTGCCATACTGCCAAAAATTTTCTTACGTTTTTCTTTAACGTAAACACCGTAATCAACTTCGGCGCGTGTGTTATCATAGTAAGCGCGTGTGTCGCTGAATTCGTAGATTTTTCCTGCAGTCCAGCCCCATGACATAATAAATGGAATACCGAAATTGAAATGAGCTAATTTTCTCATTTGCATGCGGTTTAGTTTTTCCCATTTTTGAATGGCTGTTTGATTTGGATCAGCTAGTAGCATCTGAATGGCAGCTACGTTACCACGAATTAAATCGTGATAAGCTTTTTGACCTACAGGATCTTTATATTTGATCATATAAGACATGCCTTGTTCGATTTCTTTATACTTAGTTACACCAATTTGAGCGACTGTGGCATCAACCTGCATCACCAAACTTTTTGCATCGGTATTTGAAATCATCACATAAACTTCATCGGCACTTGTTTTTTCAACATACGTCGAGAAAGTACCTTGCACGATAAAATCTGTTCCTACGTTAACACCTGGCACACCTACGCCCACCGAGAAAATTAATCCCCCCGTTGTCGAGTAATTGACAGAATCATCAACAGTCCAAGTGTTTAGATCGCTTGCTTCCATCGGAATTTTACGAGCGTTGGCGTTCATCGCTTTTTCAAATGTTGGTTGAAATTGATTTGATACAGCTGTTTTTCCGGCCATTGGCATTAAACCCACATAAAGCCAGAATTTTCCGGCTAAGCCTGTTTTATTTGGCCAGTTCCAAGTTAGTTTTCCGCCCAAGCCTGCTGAAATTTCAGAGTACTTAACAACACGAAAGCCTTTTGAATAATCGCCCAGAACTAAAGTGTCAGACGCTGATTCATAAAATTCTGAATTTTTTGGATGTGGTGTTAAGTTAATAACTTCTTCACCCCAATCAAAATCAAGAAAGAAGTCGGCTCTTAATTTCTTTTTTACTTTATCTTTATCTACAGTAGGTGTGTCGTCTGGAGTATCAACGGGAGTATCTACATCCGGCGGAGTTTCTTGCGCGTGGGCAAGGTGTAATGACATCGTACAAAGCGCTGTCATCAATAACAGGCTCAGTTTATTCTTTAAACGCATGAGAATCCTTCTTTCTTTAACAAATGTTAACAGTGGGTTAAACCAGTATAAGTTTTAGGGATTCTACAAAGACTGTGCCTTCAGTCTTTGTAGGTTTAAATTTTATTATTGGCTATTATTGCCCCAATTTACTTTTGGTTCGGGTCTTAACACGTCGACATTTTGTCTCGCAAATTCTTCAATATTAATAAACTCGTAACCCATTTTTTTAAGTTCAACGACAACTCGCTCCATCTCACGCGTATCGCCATCGTAATCCGCCCAAGCTCTGTAGCTTGACCCTAAAGGTAAATGTTCAGGACGTAGTGTTTCTGGAGTTTGAAATAAAAACGGATGGTAAAAATACGAGGCCCACACATCGCGCAGAACTAAATTTCTTTTTGCATCCGCAATTATTTCATCGGCAGTACGTGGATACACAACTTGATCGTTTTGCTTTGGCTGCACGTTTCCTAAATTTTCAGGAAGCACGCGCTGACCATAAACATCGCCATAAATTTCGTATGGAAATAATTGCCCACTCCATGGAGATGTCGTTTCAAGAGCTATTCCGCTCAGTTTATCCAGGCGCGCTTTTTGTTTTGCTAGATCTGCGTCGGTATACCAAGTGCTTCGTGTATGCGCTGGTAGCGGACTTTTTAAAATAAAGTTTTGGTAAATTACGCGTCCCATTGACCACGGCACCAGGTGCGAAAACAGGATGTTATCCACCGCTGAAGCTTGGTAGTGCGGGGTAATCCAGATATAGGGGTGAATGTTTACTTTGCTTAATTCTTTCGCCCCT